>DATAFT010000177.1:0-7476 GCA_036257295.1 Thermoanaerobaculia bacterium | reverse complement strand
CTACGACCTGGTGGTGCCCCAGGCCTTGCTCGAGCAGAGCCGCCAGACACAGCGCCTGTTCAACCTGGTGATGGGCAGCATGGCGAGCATCTCGCTCCTGGTCGGCGGCATCGGCATCATGAACATCATGCTCGCCTCGGTCCTCGAGCGCACCCGTGAGATCGGAGTGCGCCGCGCGGTCGGCGCCCGCCGCCTCGACGTCCAACTCCAGTTCGTCACCGAGTCGTTCACCATCAGTCTCATCGGCGGCGTCGCCGGCATCCTGCTCGGTATCGGCCTCGCGCGCGGCATCTCGGCCTACGCCGGCTGGAGCACCGTGGTCAGCCTCGGCGCGCTGGTGGCGTCCACCGCGGTCGCCATGGCGGTGGGCGTGATCTCCGGCCTCTACCCCGCGGTCCAAGCCTCTCGCCTGGATCCCATCGAGTCGCTGCGGTACGAGTGAAGTGGGCCGAACGTGAGAGCGAGGCTCCCAGGAGCCGATGCCCCCGCCTCCCCAACCGGGGATGGGCCAGCCCCCCCGACCCGAACCGGAGATGGGCTGGCCCCCTCCAACTCAACCGGGGATGGGGCGGCCCGGAGGCCAGCGCTGGATCGAGCCTCCCCGCTGGTGGCGCCCGCGCTCGGCGACGAGCTCTTGATCGAGCTCGAAGGGATCGAGAAGACGTTTCGCGTCGGCGACACCGAGATCCGCGCGCTCGACGGTGTCGACCTCGACGTCTCGAGTGGAGACTATCTCGCCATCAGCGGCGCCTCGGGCAGCGGAAAGTCGACGCTGATGAACGTGCTCGGCTGCCTGGACACACCGACCAGAGGCAGTTACCGCCTGAGGGGCGTTCCAGTGCACGTGCTCGACGACGACACCCTGGCGATGATCCGCAACAAGGAGATCGGCTTCGTCTTCCAGAGCTTCAACCTGCTGCCGCGCCTCGACGCGCTGCGCAACGTCGAGGTCCCGCTCCTCTACGGCCCTCTACTGCCCGCGCCGCGCCTGGAGCGCGCCGCTGCCGCCCTCGAGCGGGTCGGGCTCGCCGATCGCATGAGCCATCTGCCCAACGAGCTCTCCGGCGGCCAGCGCCAGCGCGTCGCCATCGCGCGAGCTCTGGTCAATCAACCAGCGCTGCTGCTCGCAGACGAGCCGACCGGGAACCTCGACTCACGGACGTCGGAGGAGATCATGGGATTGTTCGACGATCTCGCCGCCGCCGGCACCACCATCATGGTCGTCACCCACGATCGCGAGGTCGCCGCGCACGCCAGGCGGGAGATCCGGATGCGCGACGGGAAGATCGTCTGAGACCGGCGCGGCGCCCAGCCTCCTGCCTCGTCTGCCTGTATGTAGCCTGGATATCGAGCGCACAAACGAATCGAGCCGGGCCTTGCGGCCCGGCTCGTGCGTCTAACCGACGGTGATCGCGGTTCGAACTGACAGCGATCCTAGTTCTGGATACAGGCCGCGCAACCCACGACGTCCGCAGCCAGGTCGCACTGGTCTTCCGATCCCTGAGGATCGATCAGCTCAGCGCAGCACTCGGGACGGAACGGGTTGTCGTCCAAGCTGCAGGGGGTTTCCCCGGTGCACTCTGCCAGCGTGGTCGAGTTACCGTTGCAAGCCGGAGCTTGATTGAACGGCTCGACGCAGTCGTCACCGTGCTTGAAGTGCTTGTTGGCCGGCAGCGAGTTCGGATCGACGCAGATCAGCACGCCCTTCTGGTTCGGGTTCGCCTGACCGATGTTGTTCTTGTGGTGCTGCGTCTGGTGGCAGATGCAGACGTTGTCGTTCGGCGGCGGATCGGGAACCGCTGACGCCGCCGAGCTGAACACGAACGCTAGCGCGATCACGAGAAGCACGAACCAGAGACCTGAGACCTTCTTCATTGTGGGTTTCCTCCCCTCACATGGGTTCTGACTACACACGGTGATCTGCATAAGCGCCCGAGCTGTAGAGATAATACTTCACAATTCGGTCTGAGTCCATAGTCTCTGCTCGATGATTTAGCATTACTTCAGATCGTTTCTGCGCATCGAGGGGGCAATAACGTCAAATAGTGTCAAGCAGCTGAGACCGTTACGTTGACCGTTATGAAGCGCTCGCTGCTCCATGCCTGCTTTGTCTTCGAACTACCCAGAACCGGCAGGAAAGTTGGTGACAAAGGTTGGTGACACAGGACCGTTTTCTGTCGCTGTGCGGCTCGAGGATCTATTCTCACGACGCTTCAGTGGGTTGCGACCCGCTCCAGCTCGAGGCATCCGAGAATGGCATCCCCCATGGCGCGCGTCGATAGTGCGGTCGAGCCCGCGGGGGCCAGGTCGGCGGTCAACGAACCTCCTTCGAGCGCACGCTCGACCGCCCGTTCCACTGCCGCGGCCTCGTGCTCGCGCCCCAGGCTGAACCGCAGGAGCATCGCCGCCGACAGAACGGCGCCAACCGGATTGGCAATGCCCTGGCCCGCGATGTCGGGCGCGGAGCCGTGAACCGGTTCGTAGAGGCCGAACCGACCTGACCCGATCGAAGCCGAAGGCAACAGGCCCAGTGAACCCGACAGCACGGAGGCCTCGTCGCTCAGGATGTCGCCGAACATGTTTCCCGCGAGCACCACGTCGAAGGTCGCGGGCCGGCGCACCAGATGCATGGCGCAGGAGTCGACCAGAGCGTGCTCGAGCTCGACGTCGGGGAACTCGGCGGCCACGCGCACGACGGTCGAGCGCCACAGTCGCATCGACGCCAGCACGTTGGCCTTGTCCACCGACGTGAGCTTGCGCCGCCGCGAACGCGCCGCGGTGAACGCGACGCGCGCGATGCGCTCGACCTCGGCCACGCTGTAGAGCATGGTGTCGAAGGCGCTGGTCCCACCGCCCTGCTCCTGGCGCGGGCCGAAGTACGCGTCACCGGTGAGCTCGCGGACGAACAGGATGTCGACACCGGAGAGGAGCTCGGCGCGCACCGGCGCCAGGTGAACGAGGCTCCGGTAGACCGGAATGGGACGCAGGTTGGCGAACAGCTCGAACCGCTTGCGTAGCGCGAGCAACCCGTCCTCGGGACGCACCGGCGCGGTGGGGTCCGACCATTTCGGTCCGCCGACGGCGCCCAGGAAAAGCGCGGTGGCGCGCTCGCACTCGGCCAACGTCGCGACCGGAAGCGGCTGGCCGGTGGCATCGATCGCGTGTCCGCCGATCGCGCACTCGACGAAGTCGAGGCGAAAGCCTCGCGCCGCGGCCACCGCTTCGAGCACGCGACGGCCCTCGGCGATCACCTCGGGCCCGACGCCGTCGCCGGGGAGGAGGACGATGCGTGCGGTTTCCGTCACGCCCGTGAATCGATTCTCGCGGCGTGCGCCGCCTCGAACCGCTCTACCGCCGGCACTTGATCGAGCAGGAAACCGAGCTGATCGACGCCGTTGAGCAGGCAGTGCTTCGAGAACGGCTCGATCGTGAATGGTTGCTCGGCGCCGTCGGGCAAGAGGACCTTCTGCGAGGGCAGATCGATCGTGATCTCGAGCGTGGGATCGCGCTCGACCGCCGCCAGCAGTGCTCGCGAGACCGCCGCTGGGATCTCGACCACCAGCAGCCCGTTCTTGAGCGAGTTGTTGCGGAAGATGTCGGCGAAGCGAGTCGAGAGCACAGCCTGAAACCCCGCGCCCAGCAGCGCCCAGGGCGCGTGCTCGCGCGAGCTGCCGCAGCCGAAGTTCTCGCCGGCGAGAAGGATGGCGGCGCCGCGATGCTCGGGCCGGTGGAGCACGAAGTCGGGGTCGAGCGCGCCATCGGCTCGTCGCCGCCAATCGAAGAAGAGGCCTTCGCCGAGCCCGTTCTTGTCGGTCACCTTGAGGTAGCGCGCCGGGATGATCCGGTCGGTGTCGACGTTGTCGATCGCGAGCGGCGCCACCTTGCTGCGCAGAGTGGTGAAGCTTGGGATGTCGCTCATCGATCGACTCACAACATTTCCCGGACGTCGCTGATGACGCCGCGCACCGCCGACGCTGCGGCGGTGAGCGGGCTGGCGAGGAAGGTGCGGCCGCCGGGGCCCTGCCGTCCTTCGAAGTTGCGGTTCGAGGTCGAGACCGCGTACTGACCAGGCTCGAGCTGATCGCCGTTCATCGCCAGGCACATCGAGCACCCCGCCTCGCGCCACTCGGCGCCGGCGGCGCGGAACACGTCGTCGAGATGCTCCTCCTCCGCCTGGCGCTTCACCTCGAACGAGCCCGGAACCACCAGCATGCGCACCCCGGTCGCGACGCGACGGCCGCGCATCACTGACGCGGCGGCGCGCAGGTCGCCGATCCGCGAGTTGGTACAGCTGCCGACGAACACGATGTCCACCTTGTGGCCGAGGAGCGGAACGCCCGGATCGAGATCCATGTAGGCGAGCGCCTTGGCGAAGGTGGGCCGCTGCTGCTCGGGGACGCCGTCCTCGGCCGGCACCGTGCCGCGCACCGGGATGCCCATGCCGGGGTTGGTGCCGAACGTGACCATCGGCTGGATCTGCGACGCGTCGATTGCGACCGTTCGATCGAACCGAGCGCCGTCGTCGGAGGGAAGGCGCCGCCACTGCTCGAGCGAGCGCTCCCACGCCTCGCCGCGCGGCGCCCTGGGCCTGCCTTCGAGGTAGGCGAACGTGATCTCGTCGGGTGCGATCATGCCGGCACGCGCGCCGCCCTCGATCGACATGTTGCAGACGGTCATCCGCCCGTCCATGTCGAGCGATCGGATGGCCGAGCCGCGATACTCGAACACGTGGCCGACGCCGCCATCGACGCCGAGCGTCGCGATGACGTAGAGGATGAGGTCCTTGGCGGTGACGCCGGGGCCGAGCTCTCCGTCGATCCGGACCTCGAACGTCTTCGGGCGGTACTGGAGCAGACACTGCGTGGCGAGCACGTGTCCGACCTCGCTGGTGCCGATCCCGAACGCCAGCGCCCCGAACGCGCCGTGCGTCGAGGTGTGGCTGTCGCCGCACACCACGGTCATGCCCGGCTGCGTGAGCCCCTGCTCGGGACCGATCACGTGCACGATGCCGCGACGACGATCGCCCATGGCGAACAGTGGAACGCCGTGCTTGCGACAGTTGCTCTCGAGCTGCTCGAGCTGGGCCGCGCCTTGGGGGTCGAGGGTCCTGAGACGCGCTGCCCCGATCGAGGGATCAGTCGGCGTCGAGTGGTCCATGGTGGCGAGTGTCTGCTGCGGGCGGCGCACCTTGAGACCGCGCCGGTCGAGCTCGGCGAACGCCTGCGGCGAGGTGACCTCGTGCACCAGATGCAGATCGATGTAGAGAACCGACGGCAGCCCCGCGTCCTCGCCGGCGGCGGCGGGCACCACGTGGCCGTCCCAGACCTTGTCGAACAACGTGCGCGGTGGCAGCGCCTCGCTCATGACGCCTCGCCGGCTGCTTTGGCGCTCACCGGGACGGCGGCGGCGCCAGTGGCGCGTACCGTCGCCGGACCGATCTCTCGTCCGCGCGAGCCGCGGCCCTGCGCTTCGAGCAGACGGTTGATCGCGGCGAGATAGGCCTGCGCGCTCGCCATGATGACGTCGGTGTCGGCGCCATAACCGCCGAACATGCGGCCCGGGTCGGCTCCTCCGGGCGTGGTGTCTACCACGCCCTTCGGTCGCTTGCTGTCGGCGCCGGGGACGGCGCGCTCCGACTTGATGCGGACCGTGACTTCGCCGAGGGCGTCGATGCCCTCGGTCACGCTGTGCACGCTGTACTCGACCAGCGTGTTGGGAGCATCGACGATGGCGTCGATGGCGCGGAACGCCGCGTCGACCGGGCCGGTGCCGATCGCCGGCTGGATCTTCTCCAAGCCGCCGGGACCGCGCAGCCGCGCCGTCGCGGTCGAGAGGCCCGAGCGCCCGCAGGTCACCTGAAGATCCTCGAGCGAGTAGATCGCCTCGGGCTGGACCTCGGAAGCGACCAACGCGACGAGGTCGGCGTCGGTCACCATCTTCTTCTTCTCGGCCAGCGCCTTGAAGCGCTGGAACGCCGGGTAGAGCTCGGAGGTCGACAGGTGGTGACCCAGCTCCTCGAGGCGAATGCGGAAAGCGTGGCGGCCGCTGTGCTTGCCCAGCACCAGCTTCGAGTGCGAGAGACCGACCGTCTCCGGCGTCATGATCTCGTAGGTGCGGTGGTCCTTCAGCATGCCGTCCTGGTGGATGCCCGCTTCGTGCGCGAACGCGTTGGCGCCCACGATCGCCTTGTTCGGCGGCACCGCGATCCCGGTGTAGTTGGCCACCATCTTCGAGGTGCGCGCCAGCTGCACGGTGTCGATCCCGGTGCGCAGCCCGTAGACCGGGTGCCGGGTGTGGAGCGCCATCACCACCTCCTCGAGGCTGGTGTTGCCGGCGCGCTCGCCGATGCCGTTGATGGTGACCTCCGCCTGCCGCGCGCCCGCGACCAGGCCGGCGATCGAGTTGGCGGTGGCCATACCCAGGTCGTCGTGGCAGTGCACCGACCAGATCACGCGATCGCCTCCGTTGGTCTCGGCGATCAGACGGCGAAAGAGCGCCCCGTACTCCTCCGGCGTGGCGTAGCCGACGGTGTCCGGGATGTTGAGCGTGGTAGCGCCCGCCTCGATCGCGACGCTCAGCACCTCGACCAGGAAAGAGATGTCGGCGCGGCTGGCGTCCTCGGGCGAGAACTCGACGTCGGCGCAGTAGCTGCGCGCCAGCTCGACCATGTCGCGCACCTGGGCCACCACCTGGGACCGCGTCATCTCGAGCTTGCGTTCCATGTGCAGGTCGGAGCAGGCGATGAAGGTGTGGATGCGCGGCTTGGCCGCGGGCTCGACCCCCTGCCAGCACTTGTCGACGTCGCCACGGTTGGCCCGCGCGAGGCCGCAGATGATCGGACCGTCCGGTGTGCCCACCTCTTCCGCGATGCGGCGCACCGCGTGAAGGTCGTCGGGCGAGGAGGCCGGGAACCCGGCCTCCATCACGTCGACGCCGAGGCTCGCGAGCTGCCGCGCGATCTCGAGCTTCTCCGCGCTGGTGAGCGTCGCGCCCGGCGACTGCTCTCCGTCGCGCAGAGTGGTGTCGAAGATGCGGACGCGATCGTTCTCGAGATTCGGCGTGCTCATCAGTGGCTCCTTGCAACAACCATCATCGACGTTCATCGGAGGGGGAGCGCGTCCGCAGGACGCGCGACGCGCGCCGTCCGCGGCGCCAGAGTCATGAAGTTGAGGAACGTGTTGTTCAACACGTTACTCAACTTCCTTAGCGTCCAAGAACGGCATCATGGCGCGCAGCTTCTTGCCCACGCCCTCGACCGGGTGTGAGCGCTCCTGCTTGCGCCGGTCGGTGAACCAGGGACGCCCCTGCTGGTTCTCCTCGATCCAGCGGCGCGCGTACTCGCCGCTCTGGATGTCGGCGAGGATCTCGTCCATCGCCTTGCGGGTCTCCGGCGTCACCACCTTGTCGCCGGCGGTGTAGCCGCCATGCTCGGCGGTGTCGGACACCGAGTACCACATGTAGGAAAGCCCGCCTTCG
>DATAFT010000165.1:0-2056 GCA_036257295.1 Thermoanaerobaculia bacterium | reverse complement strand
ATAGTGCGCGTCGGCGTTCTCTACTCGCGCGTCCGGGTCGAGGAGAAGCTCCTGTTCGAGGAGCTCGAGCGCCGCGGCGTCGCCTACGACCTGCTCGACGACCGCGAGCTCCAGCTCGAGATCTCGGACGAGCCCGCGGCGGCGGAGAAATACCGCGCCTACGACGTCATCCTCGAGCGCTGCATCAATCACAGCCGCGCCGCCGCCACGCTGCGGATCCTCAACGACTGGGGAATTCCCACCGTCAACTCGTTCCCGGTAGCGGAGGTTTGCGGCTCGAAGCTCTACACCTCGTCGGCGCTGGCCGCCGCCGGCGTGCCGCAGCCGAGAACCTTGGTCGCGTACACGCCCGAGAGCGCGCTCGAGGCGATCGAGCGGCTCGGCTATCCCGTGGTCCTGAAGCCGGCGGTCGGCTCCTGGGGCCGGCTGCTGTCGAAGGTCAACGATCGCGACGCCGCCGAGGCCCTGTTGGAGCACAAGGAGACGCTCGGCAGCTACCACCACAGCGTGTTCTACATCCAGGAGTACGTGGCGAAGCCGATGCGCGACATCCGCAGCTTCGTGGTCGGCGAGTCGACCATCTGCGCGATCTACCGCAACTCGCAGCACTGGATCACCAATACCGCTCGCGGCGCCACCAGCGCCAACTGTCCGGTGACCGACGAGCTCCACGACATCTCGTACCGCGCCGCGCAGGCGGTCGGCGGCGGCGTGGTCGCGATCGACGTGGTCGAGCACCCCGAGCGCGGCCTCCTGGTGCTCGAGGTCAACTACACGATGGAGTTCCGCAACTCGATCGCGCCGACCGGGGTGCCGATTCCGGCGAAGATCGTCGACTACGCGTTGCGTGTCGGTGAGGCCGGGGCGACTCCCTCACCCCAGGCGTTGGGAGCGTCGAGCTGACGGCGGCGGCGGGATCCTCACCGCCCGAAGGAGAGTCGCCGGCTCAGTCGTCGATCTTGTCGGCGGCGTCTTCGACGGCGTCACGCGCCTCGTCGGTGGCCGCTTCGACCTTGTCCCCCACGTGGTCGACCGCGTCCTTGACCGCGTCGCCTGCGTCCTCGGCGGCTTCGTCGAGCTCCTCACCCACGTTCTCCATCTTGTCGCTGGCATCGCCAGCGGCGTCGTCCAGCTTCTCGCCTGCCTCCTCCATCGGTCCATCCTTCTGCGGGCAACCCAGGAACGCCAAAGCGAGCACAGCGACGCCGATCACCATCGCGAATCTCTTCATTTCGCCTCCTTGTGACGAGCGCATCAACACTACAGGACCGCGGGCCGCGACACCATGATCAAGGTTTCGATCGCCGGCGCCTCCGGCTATACCGGGGGTGAGCTGTTGCGCCTGCTGCTCGCCCACCCCGAGGTGGAAGTGGCCCAGATCACCAGCGAGCGCAGCGCCGGATCGTTCGTCCATTTCACGCATCCCAACCTGCGCGGCTCGACCAGGCTGAAGTTCGTCACGCTCGACGAGCTCGAGCCCTGCGACGTGCTCTTCCTCGGCCTGCCGCACGGCAGCGCGATGGAGTCGATCGATCGCTTGGCCGGACTCGCCCCGCGCATCGTCGATCTGTCGGCCGACTTCCGGCTGCGCGATCCAGCGCTGTACGAGAAGTGGTACGGCGAGAAGCACGCGGCGCCGGCGTGGCTCGATCGCTTCGTCTACGGCCTGCCCGAGCTCGAGCGCGAGCGGCTACGCTCGGCGACGCACGTGAGCGGAGTCGGCTGCAATGCCACCGCCACCAATCTCGCGGTGTGGCCGCTCTACGCCGCGGGACTCGCCCGCGGCGACGCGCCACTCATTTGCGAAGTGAAGGTGGGGTCGAGCGAGGGGGGCAACAAGTTCTCGGAGTCGACGCACCACCCCGAGCGCGCCGGCGCGGTGCGCAGCTACGCGCCGACCGGCCACCGGCACACTGCGGAGATTCTGCAGGCGCTGGCGACCATCGGCCCACCGCCGCGCGTTCACTTGTCGGCGACCGCGGTCGAGCTGGTGCGTGGCGTGCTCGCCACTGCCCACGTCTTCGTGCGCGACGGCGTCACCGAGCGCGACGTCTGG
>DATAFT010000159.1:0-6368 GCA_036257295.1 Thermoanaerobaculia bacterium | reverse complement strand
GGTCGCCGAGTTGGTGTGCAGCGTGGCGAGCGTGAGGTGGCCGGTCTCGGCGATGCGCAGCGCCGACTCCACCGTCTCGTGATCGCGCATCTCGCCGATGAGCACGACGTCGGGGTCCTGGCGCAGCGCCGATCGCAGCGCGTTGGCGAAGCTGTGGGTGTCGACCCCCATCTCGCGCTGGTTGACGATGCAGCCGCGGTGCCCATGGAGATACTCGATGGGATCCTCGATGGTGACGATGTGCTCTTTGCGGTCGTGGTTGATCTTGTCGAGCATCGCCGCCAGCGTCGTGGTCTTGCCCGATCCGGTCGGACCGGTCACCAGCACCAGGCCGCGCGGCTTCTCGCACAGCCGGTCGACCACCGCCGGCAGCCCGAGCTCGCGAAAGCCCCGGATCTCGTGAGGGATCAACCGGAACGCCGCCGCCAGCGCGCCACGCTGGTGGAACACGTTGCAGCGGAAGCGGGCGAGGCTCTTGATGCCGAACGAGAAGTCGATCTCGAGGTTCTCCTCGAGCTTGTGCTTCTGGTTGTCGGTGAGGATCGAATAGATCATCTGCTTGGTCTCGGTCGGCGAGAGCTGGTCATCGTCGAGCGCACGCAGCACGCCGTCGATCCGGACCTGAGGGGCCGAGTTGGTGGTGAGGTGGAGGTCGGTCCCCCCTCGTTCGACAACGCTCTTGAGTAGGGCGTTCAGGCTCGTAGGCATCTTCGGCCCCCCTCCTCAGGGAGCATGGACAAGTGCACAATAATGCATTAATGGGCCTTGCCCGGTCAAGTCGGAGCCACTTTTCGGCACAGGCGGTCGGTCGACCTTCGCGGCATGGAGAACGGCCGATTGTACCCCTGGAGGGCGGCTTTTGGCTGCATGGTAGCTTCGAGCCGTGCACCGAACCGAAATTGGGCGAGAGCGATTTCGCCGCCAGCGGCAAAAACTGGCAACGCGTCCAGCCGGCGGGATCGCCGGCACCTCCCCAACCTCCCGGCAATGCCCGGGCCGGCCCGGGATCGCCGGCACCTCCCAAACCCCCCGGCGATGCCCGGGCCCGGCCGAGGAAGCGCGGTGATCGCCGGCCTTGACCAGCTGGCGATCGAGGGTCGGCTCTACACTTCGGTCGTCCTCCATGGAGCCAGCCAGGACGAGCGCCTGCGGACCGCGATCGGCCTGGCCCGGGCCCTGCTGTGCACCGGCGATCCACGCGGCGCCGCAGACTGTGGCTGCCGGCACTGCTCCCGCATCGCGATGCCGCAGGCTGGCGCCGCGACCTTCCACCCCGACGTCCACTTCCTCTTGCAGGACCTGCGCACCGTGACGTCGGCGGACGCCACCCGCCAGATCCTGCGCGCCGCGCAGCTCCATCCCTTCGAGGCTCGCGGCCAGGTGTTCGTGATCCTCAACGCGGAGACGCTGTCGGACGAGGCGGCCAACGTGCTACTCAAGATGCTCGAGGAGCCGCCGCGCTCGGCCCCGCGCCACTTCCTGTTGTCGACACCGGCCGCCGACCGCCTGCTACCGACGGTGCGCAGCCGGTCGCTCGCCGTTTATTTGGGGGCGATCGAGCGTCCCGATCCGGGGCGGGTGAAGATCGTGGCCGCGGCTTTCCGCCGCGCCGTCGAGTCGTTCACCGCCGGGCGCTCGGCGATTCATCTGCTGGCCGCGGCGGACGCGCTTCACCGTGGCGCCGACTGGGATGATCCCCGCGACGCCAGCCCGTTCGCGATGGCGGCCTCGGCCGTGGTGGAGGCCTACCGATCGGCGCCCGAGCGCGGCGTCAGGGCGCCGGCCGGCCCGCTCCTCGCGCTGGCCGAGGACCTGCTGCTCGCGCCGGAGACGCGCGCGCGCAACATCTCGGCGCAGCGCATCCTCGAGGGGTTGGTCTCCAAGCACCTCACCGTGAGTTAGCCGACCAACGCGCGCTGCTACAATCGCGACTCCTCGCGACGTCGCCACTTGCGCGGTCGCGGTTCTCTACTACCAGGAGATTTCTTCATGACCACCGAGTGGATGCGTCCTCGGACGCCGAAGTCGATAGTCGGGCTGGCAGCCGTCGCCGCTGCCGCCGGCACCCTGTGGGTGTCCAGTCTGGCGGCGCAGGACAACGCCAAGAAGCCCGAGATCCCGGAGGTCGTGGCGCGGGTCGGCGACCAGACCATCGATCGCGCCGCGGTGTTGGAGGAAGCGAGCAAGTCGCTCGAGGACGTCGAGGCCGAGCGCCTCCAGTGCCAGCAGACCGCCGCTCGCAAGGAGCACGGAGCGCTCGAGAGCGCGGTCGAGCGCGTGGTGCACCGCCGGCTCCTCGCGCTCGAGGCCGAGCGCCGAGGGATGACCGAGGACGCTCTCCGCGAGGAGCTCAAGGCCAACACCGGCGAGATCACCGACGCCGAAGTCGATGCCTTCTACGAAGCGAACAAGGCGCAGATCCAGGAACCGAAGGAGCAGATCGCCCCGCGGATCCGTGACTACCTCAAGCAGCAGCGGTTGGTGAAGGCAGATGCCGACTTCTTCGCCGAGATGGAGAAGAACTTCAAGGTCGACTACCTGCTCGAGCCGCTGCGGGTGGAGGTCGCCGCCACCGGCTCGGCGCGCGGCCCGGCCACGGCACCGGTCACCATCGTCGAGTTCTCCGACTTCCAGTGTCCTTACTGCAAACGCGTGCTGCCGACGCTGGATCAGATAGCGGAGAAGTACGGCGACAAGGTGCGGGTGGTCTATCGCCAGTTCCCGCTGGTGTCGATTCATCCCAACGCGCAGAAGGCGGCCGAAGCCTCGCTGTGCGCCGCCGATCAGGGCAAGTTCTGGGAGATGCACGACCTGTTGTTCAACGAACAGCAGAAGCTGAACCCCCCTGATCTCAAGGAAAAGGCGACGCGGCTCGGGCTCGACGCGGCGTCGTTCGGCGAGTGCCTCGACTCCGAGCGCCACGCCGAAACGGTGGCGACCGACCTCAAGGACGGCGCCGCCGCCGGCGTCTCCGGCACGCCGGCCTTCTTCATCAACGGCCGCTTCCTCTCGGGCGCGGTGCCGTTCGAGAACATGGCCGAGCTGATCGACGACGAGGTTCGGCGCGCCGAGCGCGACTGACGCTCGACCGGTTCCGCGACGAGAAGGCGACAGTCGTTGCAGGCGCTCATCCTCGCCGGTGGTAGCGGGACGCGTTTCTGGCCGGCGTCGCGCCGCCGCCGCCCCAAGCAGCTACTTCCGCTGGTCGGCGATCGCAGCCTGCTGCGCCTGACCTTCGACCGGCTGGCGCCGTTGGTGGCGCCGGCCGACGTCTGGGTGTGCACCACGCGGGAGCTGGGCGAGGCGGTGCGCCGCGAGCTGCCGGAGCTCGAGCCCGGGCAGGTCCTGCTCGAGCCGGTGGGGCGGAACACGGCGCCGGCGATCGGATGGAGCGTGGCCAGCATGCCGCCCGCCAAGCGATCCGACGTCGTCGTCTCGCTCCACTCCGATCACTGGATGGAAGACGAAGACTCGTTCCGCGCCACGCTCACGGCCGCGGTGGCGGCCGCGGCACAGCGCAGTACCGTGATCGCGCTCGGCGTGCGACCGCGGTGGGCGGAGACCGGATACGGGTATCTCGAAGTCGAAGCGCCGGCCGGCGGCGCGCGCGACGCTCTCCATCGGGTGGTCCGCTTCCGCGAGAAACCCGACGCCGCCACCGCGGCCGCGTTCGTTGCCGGCGGCCGCCATCTGTGGAACGCGGGGATCTTCGTCTTTCCCGGCGAGCTGCTGCTCGATCGTCTGCGGCGGTTCGAGCCGGCGATCGCCAGCGCAGTCGTCGCGGCCGCCGCCGATCCCGCGCGCCTCGACGCGGTGTACCCGACGGTTCCGGCGATGCCGATCGACACCGCGGTGATGGAGCGGCTCGACGAACTCTCGACCCTGGTGCTCGATTGTGGGTGGAGCGATCTCGGGTCGTGGGAGGCGTTGGCCGAAGTGCTGGCCGACGCTGCCGGGAGCAACCAGACGCGCGGGCAGACCATCGCGATCGACGCCAACGACAACCTGCTGTGGACGGACGACGGCGTGGTGGCCGTGCTCGGTGTCGAGGGACTCGCCGTCGTGCAATCGGGCAGGGCCGTGCTGGTGGTGCCGAAGCAGCGATCGCAGGAAGTGCGTCGCATCGTCGAGGAGCTCGCGCGCCGGCGCTCGGACGACCTGCTCTGAAGGGCCGATGATCACACCCCTCCGCATCTGGATGGGGGGCCGAGAGCTCTTGCCGCGGGAGCTCGAGCTGGCGCTGCTGAGGCCTTGCCGCCGCGGCCGGCTCGAGATCGAGATCGGCTTCGGCAAAGGCCGCTATCTACTGGCGCGGGCCGCTGCCGAGCCAGACACCACCTTCGTCGGCATCGAGTCCGCCGCGCTCTACTGGGGGGCGACCACCCGCCGAGCCGAGCGTGGCGGGCTCGGCAACCTGATCACCGTCTGCGGCGATGCGCTCTACCTGCTCGCGGCCCGCTTCGAGCGCGAGAGCGCCGATGCGGTCCACGTCTACTTCCCCGACCCGTGGCCCAAGACCCGGCACCATCGCCGCCGTCTGCTCGACCCTTCGACCGTCGATCTGGTGGTGGGTGTGCTCGCCCCGGGCGGCACGCTCTACTTCGCGACCGATCACGCCGACTACTGCACGGCGGTGTGCGAGGTGCTCGACCGCTATCCGGCGGTCGCGGTCGAGCGCGTTGAAGGCCCGTGGCCGGGCGGACCGCGCACGCACTACGAGACCAAGTACGAGCGGGAAGGACGACCGATCTTCCGGTTGGTGGTGACGCGGCTCGCGCCGGCCCGGGCCTCGCTCCTTCATCCCGACGGCGCCGCTTCGGTCGCCGCGGGCTCGCTCGAGCGGGCAGTAGACTAGGAAGATGGCGCTCCCGATTCGCGAGGGCGACATCCCGGGCATCCAGCTCCGCGCGCGACGGCGACTGGGGGTCGATCGCGCCGAAGCCTGGCGCTGGCTCACCGAGCGCGATCGGTTGCAGCGCTGGCTGGCCGACCGCGTCGAAGTCGACACCGGGCCGCGAGGTGGCCTCCGGCTCGAGCGCGACACGACGGCGGGTCCGGTGGTCGAGATCGCGAGAACCGAGCGATTCGATCCGCAGCGCGCGTGGATTCTCTCGTTTCGGCGGGAGGATCCGCACTGGGAGGCGCCGACGCGGCTCGAGATCGCGTTGCTCGAGGCCGATCGAGCCTGCGAGCTCGACGTCCTGCAGAACGGTTTTCACCTGCTCGCGATGTCGTGGAGCCTCACCATCTGGGAGGAGTACCGGCGCCGATGGCGTGACGCTCTCGAGCGTCTCGCGGATCAGAGCGGATGAGGCGCGAGCGTCGTCCGCTGCGCCAGAGTCATCAGCGCGGGAAGCTGCTGATCAGCACTTTCCTGCGCGCGCCCGGAGGAACGCGCGGACCTCTTCGGCTCGCTGCGGTCGAGCGTAGACCCGGAACCGTTCGATGCGCGTCAAGTGGCGGATGAAGTGACTCACGTCCTGCATCTTTTCGAGCAGGCCGTCGCGATCGCGGACCAGCACCGTGGTCTCGCCCAGGCGGTGCGGGTCCTTCGCCGAGTTCGACACCAGGAGATCGCCGGGATCGAAGCGCCGGCGCGTCTCCTCGATCAGGGCGGTGAAGCTCTCACGCTCGGCGGCGGTGAGGTGCTCGCGGGTCTCGAAGGCGAGAGCGTAGTGGTCGCGCTCGACGATGGCGCGCGCGTGATGCGATGCGGAGCCGCGCATGGCCGACCACACGCCGAGGTCGTCGTGCTCGAGGAAGCGCTCGGGGTCCGCCGGCCAGCGCCGGCCCTCGCTCGCCAGCCACTCGTTGAGATGCAGCTCGAGCACCTTGCCGGTGACGTTGAAGTAGACCTGGGTGAACATGTAGTAGCGCGCCAGCACCAACGCCTCGAGCGCGTGCACGCCTCCCTCGTCGATGCCGATGCCCCACTCCATCGTGGCCGGGTCGCGCAGCGGTGTGATGGTCTCGAGCAGGCGGCCGAGGTCGTAGTTGCCATAGCGGACGCCGCAATAGAGGCTGTCGCGCAGGAGGTAGTCCATCTTGTCGACGTCGAGCTCACCGGACACGATCTGCGCCAGCAGTCGCTCGATCTCGGCGCCGCGTCCGGTCAGGATCCGTTCGACGTCGCCGGCGGTGACGCCGCCGGCCGCCGACCGGTCGATCACCGCTTCGACCTCCGGCGTGTGCAGCAAGCGCACCGTCATGTCCTCGTGAGACAGCCCGTCCTCGAACAACTCCTCGGCGGAGTGGCTGAACGGCGCATGGCCGACGTCGTGGAGCAGCGCCGCCAGCCGGACTCGCCGGCGCTCGGGGCTGCGCGGGTCGGCATCGAGCAGGTCGGGCGCTTTCTCTGCGAGCGCGTC
>DATAFT010000132.1:0-2385 GCA_036257295.1 Thermoanaerobaculia bacterium | reverse complement strand
CGGCGCGTGGACGTAGATCCAGGTGTCGGGAAAGATGTCCTCACGGTCGACGATGAGCCCCACGGTGAGGAAGTCGCGGTAGCGCAGCCGCCGCGCCGCCTCGAGCACCTCGGCCGGTGGCGCCGGATCGAGCACGCGCATGAGGGCGGACAACGGCATCGAGGCGATGACGTGGTCGGCCGCGATCTCGCGCTCTGCGTTGTTCTCTCTGACGGTGACCGCGACGACTCGACCGCCCTGGTGGCGGATGCGCACCACTTTCGTCTCGGTGAGGGTCGGAACGCCGCGCTCGGCGAGACGATCGCGGCAGCGCTCCCACATCATGCCCGGACCGAAGCGCGGATAGTGGAACCGATCGATCAGGGTGGTGATCACCTCGCCGTCCTTGCTGCGCGAGCCCAGCAGCGCGCTCTTGATCGCCTCCTTCAAGTCGAGGTTCTTGATGCGCTGGCTCGCCCACTCGGCGCTGATCTCCGAGCAGTCCATGCCCCACACCTTCTCGGTGTAGGTCTTGAAGAAGATCTCGTAGAGGCGCCGGCCGAACCGGTTGACCACCCAGTGCTCGAAGGTGCGCTCGTCGCGGATGGGAGCGAGCCGCGCCGCCGCGTAGCTCGCGGCCACCCGGGCAGCCTCGATCGGCCCCAGACTCAGGAGCGCGCTCATCGGCCGCAGCGGATAGTGGAAGAAGCGGCCGCCGTAGTAGATGCGCGACAAGCGGTCGCGCTCGAGGAAGTCCTCGCCCAGCAGCTCGTCCCACATCTCGCGCACGCGCGAGACCTTGCTGAAGAAGCGGTGGCCGCCGATATCGAACCGGTAGCCCCGGTAGTTGACGGTGCGCGCGATGCCGCCGACGATCGAGTCCTGCTCGAGCACCACTGCGTCCTGCCCGAGGCCGGACAGCTCCCAGGCCGCGGCGAGCCCGCCGGGCCCGGCGCCGATCACCACCGTGAAGCTCACTGGTTCTGGTCTCTCGAGGGGCGGGCCTTCGGGCACGCGTCGATTCCGGCGGATGGTAGCAGAGCGGCTAGCACCTCATCGACCTCGATTGGCGCAGGGCACGATGCAGCTTCGGGATACATTCAGCGCGCGGTGAGCGAGCCCCTCCACGCCAGTGCGACCGTCGACGTCGACGTCGTGATCGCGGCCTACAACGCCGGCGAAACCCTGGCCCGTGCGCTCGACGCGGCAATCGCGGCGGCTGGCCGCGCGCGCGTTGTGGTGGTCGACGCCGGCTCGCTGGATGGCTGCGCCGACGCGGCGCGCCAGCGCGGAGTCGACGTTCTCCGCCTCGATCAGCGCGCAGGCCCGGCCCTCGCGCGCAATCGGGGCGCGCAGGCGTCGAGCGCCGAGGTGGTCCTCTTCCTCGACGCCGACTGCGTCGCTCACCCCGACGTCGTCGATCGGGTGCGCGCGGCCTTCAGCGCCGATCCCGCGCTGACGGCACTCACCGGCTCCTACGATGACGCGCCACCGGCGCGCGGCTTCTTCTCGCAATACATGAACCTGCGCCATCACCTCACCCATCAGCGGGCGCGGCGCGACGACGCCACGTTCTGGGCCGGCTGCGGCGCGGTGCGCCGCGCGGTCTTCCTCGAGGCAGGCGGCTTCGACGCCGCTCGCTACGCCTCACCTCAGATCGAGGACATCGAGCTCGGCCTGCGACTGCGGCGCTCCGGCGCGCGCCTGCGGCTCGATCCCGGCCTCCTGGTGACGCACCTGAAACGTTGGACACTTCGTTCGGTGCTGCGCACGGATCTGTACGATCGCGCGCTGCCTTGGTCGGCGCTGATTCTCGAGGGCGGCGAGTTGCCGTCCGACCTCAACTTGCGTTCGTCGCAGCGAGCGGCCGCGCTCCTCGCAGCGCCGGCTCTGGCTGCGGTCGCGTTGCTGCCGGTGGTCGCGATCACCGGACATTGGTGGTTCGCGGCGGCGGCGCTCGCCGTGGTTGCGGCCTCGATGGCGGCCAACCGCGACCTGATCGGCTTCTTCGCAGCCAAGCGGGGCGTCGCGTTCGCCCTCGGCGCATGGCTCTTCCATCAGATCCACCTGCTGGTCGCCGCGGGCGCCTTCTTCTTCGCGTCCTTGCGCCGGCCGCGGGCCGCGCTCTCGATGCTGCGATCCAGGACCTGACTTTTCGCGGGCGCCGCCACGATGCTTCGCTTCGTCTTCGTCACCACCTTCTATCCGCCTCACCACTTCGGCGGCGACGCCGTGCTGGTCCGTCACATGGCGGAGGCGCTGGTGCGCGCCGGGCACCGCGTCGACGTGGTCTACGATGTCGACGCGTATCGTGCGCTCGATCGCAACGGTTTCGATCCCGCCGCGCCGGCAGACTCGAACGGTGTCCGCGTCCATGCGCTGCACAGCGCGCTCGGCCGCCTCTCG
>DATAFT010000125.1:0-3303 GCA_036257295.1 Thermoanaerobaculia bacterium | reverse complement strand
AGGAGGCCGAGGAAGCGCGCGCGCTTGCGGTCCTTCTCGGGCAGCCGACCGACCAGGATGGTGATGAAGATGATGTTGTCGATGCCGAGGACGATCTCGATCGCGGTCAGCGCCGCGAGCGCGGCCCAGGCATTAGGGTCGCTGATCCAGTCCATTACCGCCCTTTCTTGGAGCCGCTGGTCGTAGCGAGCGCGCGGACTATACTGCGCTCGCTTATTTTCGTGTAATCGTGATATTAATTTTGGCTTATGAAATTACCCAGGCAGCACACCACCCGCGCCGTGAGCCGATGGGGCCGCGTCGCCGTCCTGGCCGCCTGCCTCTCGACGGCACGGGGGCTCGCCCAGACGACCGACGAGCCCGAGTTGGTGACCGATCGCCCCGACCAGACCGAGTCGACCGCGATCGTGCCGGCGGGACGGGTTCAAATCGAGCTCGGCGCCAACCGTGCCGCCGACGAGATCGGAGACGACGCCGGCGAGGTCGAGATCGACGCCTGGAACTTCGCCGGAACACTGGTGCGCGTGGGTCTCGCCGATCGCTTCGAGTTGCGACTGGGCTGGGAAGGCTGGCTCGACGAGGAGGTGACCATCGGCCGCCATCGAGCGAGCGAGGAGGGAGCGGGCGACGCCGTCGTCGGCGCCAAGGTCAAGCTGCGCGAGGGCGACGGCACCAGTCCGGCCATCGCCCTGCTGGTCCACTCCAGCGTGCCCGTCGGCGACGACGCGTTCTCGACCGACCGCTTCGATCCGTCGTTCCGGCTCTCGGTGTCGCACGATCTTCCCGGCGACATCGGGCTGGGATACAACGTCGGCGCCCGGACCGAATCCTCGCCCGCCGACGGGGGCGGCCACGCCACGCTCTCGAGCGCGATCTACACGCTGTCGGCGGGTTTCTCCGCCGGCGATCGTTGGGGCCTCTTCGTCGAGGCGTTCGGCGAAGTGCCGCTGAGCGCGGAGGGCGGTCCTGCCCATCTGCTCGACGGCGGCGTGACCTACCTCCTGCGCCCCAATCTGCAGCTCGACGCCGCCGCCGGCGTGGGCATCTCGGAGGCTGCGCCGGACTGGTTCGCCGGGATCGGCGTCTCGGTGCGCCTGCCGCGCTGACCCGTCGCTGCAGAGGACCGATGGCGGATCGGTAACCTCGCCCGGCGATCTCCTGAGTATCGGGCATGGCCGACTCCCGGGCGCCGCAGCCCGTCCGCTTCCTCCCGCTTCTAGTCGCCGCCGCGCTGGCGGCGTTCGGCGCGAACTCGATCCTCTGCCGCGCCGCGCTCGACTCGGAGTCGATCGACCCGCTCTCGTTCGCGCTCCTGCGCGTGACCTCGGGAGCGATCGTGCTGCTCGTCGTGCTCGGGATCAGGGGACGAGGTCGGCGAAGCGGGCCCGGCGCCCGCCGATGGTCGACTCCCGACTGGATCGCCGCGACCATGCTCGCTGTCTATCTGGTTCCGTTCTCGTGGGCCTACACCCAGGTGCAGGCCGGCACCGGCGCCCTGCTCCTGTTCGGCGCGGTGCAGTCGACCCTGCTCCTGGCGGCGCTGGTGAGCGGTGAGCGTCCTCGCGCCAATCAGTGGCTCGGGATCGGGCTCGCGTTCGGCGGTCTGTGCCTCCTGGCCGCGCCTGGAGCGCAAGCCCCGCCGGCCGGCGGAGCCGTTGCCATGGGCCTAGCCGGCGCCGCGTGGGGCTTCTACACATTGCGCGGGCGCCGCGCCGGCGACCCGGTGGCGGCCACCGCCACCAACTTCGTCGCCGCCACCCCGATGGTGCTCGCGGCTGCGGCGGCCGCGACCTTCTCCTCCTTCCGCTTCCACACCACCGTCGACGGCGTCGTCCTCGCTGTGGCTTCGGGCGCGCTCGCGTCGGCGCTGGGATACATCGCGTGGTACGCCGCGATGCGATCGCTGTCCGCCACCTGCGCTGCCCTGTTGCAGCTCGCGGTGCCGCTCCTCGCCGCAACCGGCGGCGTCGTGCTCCTCGGAGAGCCTCTGCACGCGCGGCTGGTGGTGGCGGGCCTGGTGGTGGTGGGCGGGTTCGCGTTGGCCTTCGTCGTGCCGAGCACGCGACGCTCGAAACCGCGCCTCGATCAGGAGGCTTCGCCGTCGACCGACTCGCGCGCGACCTGGGCCTCCCAGATCGCACGCACGCGATCGAACGTGTCGGCATCCGCAGGCGTCTTGTCCGGGCGATAGGACTTGACGCGCGCCAGCCGCAGCGCGAAGCCCCCGGGATAGCGCGGGCTCTCCTGCACGTCGCTGAACGCGATCTCGACTACCACTGCGGGCTCGACGTAGACGGTGTAGCTGTCGCGCGAGGTCTCGAGCTCGAGCAACCGTTTCGTCTGCCACGCCAGCATCTCGTCGGTGAGACCTTTGAAGGTCTTGCCGAGCATGACCCACGCTCCGCTTTCGGTGTCGCGGGCCCCGAGGTGGAGATTCGAGAGCCATCCCTGGCGACGCCCGTGCCCCCACTCGGCGGCGAGGATCACCAGGTCGAGCGTGTGCGCGCGCTTGATCTTGAGCCAGGCGCGGCCGCGGCAACCCGCCTCGTAGGGCGAAGCCGGATCCTTGGCCATGATGCCTTCGTGGCCGCGGTCGAGCGCCTCGGCGAGAAAGGCGGCGGCTTCATCGGGCCGACTCGTCACGCGGCGCGGCACCAGCCGCGCCGCCGGCACCACCTCCGCCATCCGAGCGAAGCGCTGCGAGGCCGGCGCCGCCAGCAGATCGTCACCGTCGACGTGGAGGGCATCGAAGAAGTACGCGTCGAGCGGCAGCTCGACGCGCATCGTCCCGACGTCGAGCCGGCGTCCGAAGCGACGCATCGTGACCTGGAACGGGTGCGGGCGGCCATCGGCGCGCAGCGCGATCGCCTCGCCGTCGAGAATGAGTCGCTCGGCGGGAAGCGCGCGCGCGAGCTCGACTATTTCGGGGACCGACCCGGTGACGTCGCGCAGGCTGCGCGAGTAGACCGCGACGTCGGCGCCCTCCTTGTGGACCTGGACCCGCGCGCCGTCGAGCTTGAGCTCGAGCGCCGCCTCGCCGAGCTTCTCCATTCCCTCGGCGACGTCGTCGCAGGGCGACGCCAGCATCGGTTGGAGCGGACGGAACAGGCGCACGCCGAACCGGTCGAGCCCCGGCTCGCCTTGCTCGAGCGCCGCGCGCGCGACTTCACCGGCCGCGCCGGCGACCATGATCGCGTGCCGTACCCGCTGCTTGGGCAGGCCCGAAGCGGCGATGATCCCCTCCTCCATCACGCCTTCGAGAGCGCCCTGGCGGAGCTCACCGCCGAGCAGGCGAACGAGGAA
>DATAFT010000044.1:0-3343 GCA_036257295.1 Thermoanaerobaculia bacterium | reverse complement strand
GACCCAGGGCTCTTCGATGCGGCTCGATGCAAACGAGCTACCGCCCCGGCGTCCTCCGCTTCACGGCCGGCACGACGGCCGGCGCAAAGAGATGAAGAATGGTGGCTATCATCGATGAGCTCCGGAACGAGGGCTGGAAGGTACACCGCGATCGCCTGCGCGGTCAAGAGGTAGGCAGCGACCGACGGTGTTTCTTTGTGAATAAAAGTACTTGACAACCCCTGTCGACGACGCCTACGCTCGTTTGCATGCCGGCCATCGAACCGCTGCCGCAGCGCGCTCCCACCACCGTCCACATCCACGATCGCGCGCTCGACAATCTGCGCTACATCCGCGAGGCGATGGAGTCGTCGGCCTCGTTCACCGCGGTGCCCGGCTACGGCGGTCTGGCCATGGGCCTGAGCGCTCTGGTCGCGGCCGGCCTCGCCTCGACCGAGGCGCTGCGCGGCCAGTGGCTGGCGATCTGGGTCCTCGACGCGGTGGTGGCCGCGCTGCTCGGCGGCTGGGCCACCTGGCGCAAGGCGCGCGGGCAGGGGGTCGAGCTCTACCGCGGCGTGGCGCGCCGATTCCTCATGAACCTGACGCCGCCGATCCTCGCCGCCGTCGTCCTGACCGCGGTGCTCGCGTTCGCCGGCGACACCTGGCTCATTCCGGGAATGTGGATGCTGCTCTACGGCACCGGCGTGGTGACCGGCGGCGCATTCTCGGTGCGTCCGGTGCCGCTCATGGGCGCCTGCTTCATGGCGCTCGGCGCGATCACCCTGGTGCTGCCGAACGGCTGGTCGAACGCGATGCTCGCGGTCGGATTCGGCGGACTGCATCTCGTCTTCGGCGCTGTCATCGCGCGGAGATACGGTGGCTGATCGACGGCGGGAGACCCGCACCTCCACCGGTCCGGGCAGCCCGGCGCGTGCCGGTCTGGCCGGGCTCAAGGGATTCCTGGCCGACGCCGGCGGCGATGCCACCGAGCGTCTGGTCTATCAGCGCGTGCGCCTGGGAATCCTGAGCGCGCTCGCGGTCAACTCCAAGCTCACCTTCCCCGACTTGAAGAAGCTGCTGCGCACCACCGACGGCAACCTGGCCGTTCACGCGCGCAAGCTCGAGGACGCCGGCATGATCGGATGCGTCAAGAGCTTCAGCGGTCGGGTGCCGCGCACCGAGTACGCGCTCACCGCCGCCGGCCGACGCGCGCTCGAACGCTATCTCGACCACATGGAGGCGCTCCTGCGTGCGACCCGCGGAGGTGACTGATCGGGATCGGCGCGAACGCCTCGCGCCGCCCGCTGTCGCGGTCGCGCGCCCGCTTCACGTCGGCGTGATCATGGATGGCAACGGGCGGTGGGCCGAGCGGCGCGGGATGCCGCGGCGCTTCGGCCACCGGGCCGGCGCCGCCGCCGTGCGCCGCACCGTCGAGACCGCCCCACGGCTCGGCGTCGAGACGCTGACCCTCTACGCCTTCTCCTGCGACAACTGGAGCCGGCCCGCGCCCGAGGTCGAGGCTCTCATGTCGCTGTTCGAGGACTATCTCGGTCGCGAGCGCAAGCGCGCCCTGCGCGAGGGGCTGCGCGTGAGCGTGATCGGCCGGCGCGATCGCCTGCGTCCCTCACTGCTCGACGCCATTGCCGCCACCGAAGCGATCACCGCCGGCGGACGCACCCTTCATCTGCGCCTCGCCGTCGACTACTCCGGGCGCGAAGCGATCCTCGCGGCGGCGGCGCGTCAACCCTGGGGCAAGCCGCTCGACCGGCGCGCCTTCGAGCGATCGCTCCACGAGGCGGTCCACTCTCCGCTCGAAGTCCCGGAGCTCGACCTGGTGATTCGCACCGGCGGCGAGAAACGGTTGTCGGACTTTCTGCTGTGGGAGAGCGCCTACGCCGAGCTCTACTTCACCGATCGGCTGTGGCCCGATTTCTCGGTCGACGATCTCGAGCACGCGGTGGCGGACTTCGCGCGCCGCCAGCGACGCTTCGGAGCCGTTACGGCCGCGCCGTCCTCGGCGCCAGAACCATTGGCCGAACCGGGAATGGTACTCACCATTCCCGATTTGGCCGCGCCGCGGCGATCTCGTCGAGCACGCGGTGGCGGAAGCTGAACGACACGTAGGTCCAGTAAGCCGAGACCAGCATGCGCAGCTTGCGCCCGAACCCGGTGACCGGATTCGGCGCCTTGTCCTCCTTGGTGCGATGGCGCACGCCGGTGAGGATGAAGACCCGGCGGCGCAGCTTGCGTTGGGCCACCAGCGAATTGAGCGCGACCTCCACTCTGTAGCCGCTCGCCTCCTCGGGCGCTAGCGCCTCGAACAGGTCGCGGCGCAGCGCTCTCTGCCCGGACAGGATCGGCAGGTAGTGGAGTCCGAGCGTGTTGCGCGTCGAGCCGCGATCGCAGAGACCGCAGGCCATGTCGGCGCGTCCCGAGAGAATCCGGTTCGCCAGCGCGTCGACGTGGCGCGGCTCGAGCCCGTAGAGATCGGCGTCGAGGAAGACGATGGTGTCGGCGTCGGTCGACGCCACGCCCCGCCGCATCGCCTCGCCCTTGCCCTGGATGGGCTCGACGATGACGCGGACGCCGTACGACGCCGCGACCTCCGCGGTGGCGTCGGTCGATCCGTTGTCGACCACGATCACCTCGCCGACGGTGCGCGCGCTGAGCGCCGCGGCGATGACCGGTCCGATGGTCTCGGCTTCGTTCCACGCGGGGATGATCGCCGCCACTCGCATGTCGCCCTCCCGCGCCGCGTCACCCGCGGCGCCACCTAAAACCAACCCCGCACGTCCCCTTGCAGTGTAGCGCGGTTGAGTACACTCGGAGGGGAGGGGCTGCAATGGGCAGGACGAGAGGGGCATGACCGCGATCAACGTCGGGCTCATGGGTTTCGGCCGGATCGGCCGCAACTTGTTCCGCATCCTCTACCGGCGCGACGACGTGCGCATCGTCGCCATCAGCGACACCGCCGATCCGGCTGCGCTCGAGTACCTGCTGCGCTTCGACACCATCCTCGGCCGCTTCCCCGACGAAGTGTCCGTTCGCGAAGGCAACCTCTACGCCTGGGGACGCCAGGTGCGACTGCTGGCCGGGGAGAAACCAGGTGACGTGCGCTGGGGCGATCTCGGCGTCGACGTCGTGGTCGAGGCCACCAGCCGCCCGCGCTCGCGGCGCGAGCTCGAGCGCCACCTCGAGATGGGCGCCCGCCGCGTGCTGCTGTGCAGCCCGGCGACCGACGCGCCCGACCTCACGGTGGTGGTCGGCATCAACGACGGCGACCTGCGGCCCGAGCACCGCATCGTCTCCAACTCGTCGTGCACGGCTCACGCCGCCGCTCCGGTGCTGCGGCTGCTCGAGGAGG
>DATAFT010000037.1:0-1907 GCA_036257295.1 Thermoanaerobaculia bacterium | reverse complement strand
TGCGCTCGAGCGTCTGCTCTCGACGCCGGAGCTCGGCGACAAGTCGTGGATCTGGCGCCAGTACGATCACTCGGTTCGCGGCAACACCGTGATCGGCCCCGGCGGCGACGCCGCGCTGCTGCGGATCAAGGGGACGTCATTCGGCTTGGGCCTCACCTGCGACGTCAACCCGGTGTACTGCTGGCTCGACCCCCGCACCGGCGGGGCGCAGGCGGTGGCGGAGGCCGCGCGCAATCTGGCCTGCGTCGGCGCCCAGCCGGTCGGGCTCACCGACTGTCTCAACTTCGGCAGCCCCGAGAACCCCGCGATCGCGTGGCAGTTCCGCGAGTGCGTGCGCGGCATGGCAGAGGCGAGCCGCGCGCTCGGCGTCCCGGTGGTGTCGGGCAACGTGTCGTTCTACAACGAGACCGAGGGCCGCGCCGTGCATCCGACGCCGAGCGTCGCGATGGTGGGTGTCGCCGATTCGATCGCCGCGCATCCGGTGTCGTGGTTCCGTGAGCCCGGGGATCGCGTGATCCTGCTCGGCGACGATCGCGGCGAGCTCGGCGGCTCGGCCTACCTGCGGCTCCTGTTCTCGATCGAGCAGGGCCGCCCGCCCGCGGTGGACCTCGAAGCGGAGGCGCGCCTGGGCGACCTGCTCCGGCGCGCGACGCTGGCCGGTCTCCTCCACACCGCGCACGACGTCGCCGAGGGCGGCCTGCTGGTGACGCTGGCCGAGGCTACCTTCACGCGCGGCCTGGGCGCCCATCTCGCGCTCGACGGCGATCCGCTTTCGCTGTTCTCCGAGACGCAGGCCAGAGCGGTGATCGCGGTGGCGCCGCAGGACGCCGATCGGGTGCTGGCGCTGGCGGCCGAGATCGGTGTGCCGGCGCGCGAGATCGGTGTGATCGGAGGCGATAGGCTCGAAGTCGTGATCGGAGGTGAGGCGATCCAGCTCGAGGTCGAGCGGCTGCGGACGGTCTGGAGCACCGCCTTGCCGCGCGCGCTCGACGGCTAGCAGGGCGCGCGATCATGTGCGGCATCTTCGGCATCGAAGGCTCGAGCGAGGCGGCCAACCTCACGTATCTTGGCCTCTATGCGCTGCAGCACCGCGGGCAGGAGAGCGCCGGCATCGTGTCGTGGGACGGCGAGCGGCTCCACGTCGAGCGCGGCATGGGCCACGTCGCCGAGATCTTTCGCGAGTCGACGTTGAAGCGCCTCCCCGGCTCGCGCGCGATCGGACACACCCGCTACTCGACCGCCGGCCACAGCGTGATCTCGAACGCGCAACCGATCGTGGTGAAGACCGCGATGGGCCCGCTGGGGATCGTGCACAACGGCAACCTGGTCAACGCCAACGAGATCCGCGCCCGCCTCGAGCGCGAGGGCTCGATCTTCCAGACCACCAGCGACACCGAGGTCATCCTCCATCTGATGGCGCGCAACCCGCGCGCCAGCCTGGTCGACACCCTGGTCGATGCCCTGCTCGAGGTGCGCGGGGCGTATTCGCTGCTCCTGATCAGCGATCAGGCGTTGATCGCGGTGCGCGACCCCTACGGCTTCCGGCCGCTCGCGCTGGGCGAGCATCCGGACGGCGTGTGCTTCGCCTCCGAGAGCTGCGCGTTCGACCTCATGGAAGCCAAGATGGTCCGTGAGCTCGAGGCCGGCGAGGTGGTGGTGGCGAACGGCGACGCGGTCGAGCGGTATCGCTTGCCGCAGAGCGGTCGTTCCGCGCGTTGCGCGTTCGAGCACGTCTACTTCGCGCGGCCCGACTCGACTGTGTTCGGCGACCCGGTGGCTCGGGTGCGCCAGGAGATGGGCGCGCAGCTCGCCCGCGAAGCGCCGGCGGACGCTGACGTCGTGGTGCCGGTGCCTGACAGCGGCGTGCAGGGCGCGCTCGGCTACAGCCGGGAGTCGGGGCTGCCCTA
>DATAFT010000091.1:0-2210 GCA_036257295.1 Thermoanaerobaculia bacterium | reverse complement strand
GACATCAAGCGGATACTCGCCAAGCTGCCCCGGCCGGAGCAGACCATGCTCTTCTCGGCCACCATCCCGCGCGAGATCGTGGCGCTGTCGAAGCAGCTCCTCGAGTCGCCCGCCGTCCTCGACGTCGAGCGTCCGTCGGCGCCCGCCACCGGGGTGGTGCAGTCGATCTACGAGGTGCGCCACGACCTCAAGTCGCACCTCCTGCTCGGCCTGCTCGCGAGTGACGCCATCGACAACGCCCTGGTGTTCACGCGCACCAAGCACCGCGCCAACCGGCTCGCGGACTTCCTCGAGCGGCGCGGTGTTGCCTGCGAGCGCATCCACGGCAACCGGTCGCAGGGGCAGCGGACCAAGGCGCTCGAGGGATTCAAGAGCGGCCGCTACCGCGTGCTGGTCGCCACCGACGTCGCCGCCCGGGGCATCGACGTCGAGGCGCTGTCGCACGTGATCAACTTCGACGTCCCCAACCTGCCCGAGGACTACATCCACCGCGTCGGTCGTACCGCGCGCGCCGGCGCCACCGGCGAAGCGTTGACGTTCGCCGCGCACGACGAGCGTGACGAGCTGCGCGCGATCGAGCGGAAGGTGGGCACGCCGATCCCGCGTCGCCGCCTCGAAGGCTTCGACTACGAAGCGAAGCCGGCGGAGCGATTGGAGATCCCGATCGCCGAGCGACTGGCGGCGCATCGCTCGCGCAAGGCCGGGGACCGCGCGCGGTCCGACGCGAGGCACCAGCGAACCGCGCCGGCGCCGTCACGGCCCCGCGATGGACGGGCGCCGCTGTATCGCAAGAGCGCGCCCGCGGCGGCGGCGGATTCCTCCCGCAGCGCCTACCCGTCTCGTCGCAAGCTGCGTTGAACCGCGACCCTAGCGGCGACTGAAGTCGTGTCGGCGGACCGAACGGTCGGCACCGTTCGCGACGCCGGCCGTCACTCCCTCATGTTCACGAACGAGAGCTCGTAGCCGAGGTCGTTCTCCTTGACCATGCGGATGACCGCCTGCAGGTCGTCGCGCTTCTTGCCGGTTACCCGGACCTGGTCCTCCTGGATCGCGCCCTGGACGTTGATCTTGCTCTGCTTGATCAGCTTGACGATCTCTTTCGCGGTCTCCTTGGGCACGCCGATCTGGAGCGAGAGCGTCTGGCGGACCAGGCTCCCGGCGTCGGGCACGGGATCGCTCACCTTGACGTTCTTGATCGAGACGCCGCGGCGGATCAGCCGCGCCTTGACCACGTCTAGCAGCGCCTTGAGCTTGAAGTCGTCGTCGCTGTGGAGCGTGATCTCGCCCTTCTTGTCCCAGTCGATGCTGCTCTTCGAGCCGCGGAAGTCGTAGCGCTGGACGATCTCCTTGCGCGCCTGGTTGAGGGCGTTGTCGACCTCCTGGAGGTCGGCCTTGATGACGATGTCGAACGAGGGCATGGGGTCTCCTTCGGAGGGGGCGAGCATAGCTCGACGGCGCATCGACGGGCGTCCGGGCGCACCCCAATGAGGTGTCGTGAAACGACAGCCCGGCGCCCCCGACCGGGTACAATCCGACGACTGGGAGCCAAGACTCGAGGTTCGTCGGCATGGTGGGAGCACTCGCATGAAGTGGACTGGCACGCGTTCTCAGACCAAATCGAAGCTCGCCGGTTTGGTGCTCTCGGCCCTGGCCATCGGCGCCGGCGCGCTGGCGGTCGGTGCCTTAGCCGCCCAGTCGACGACGAGCTCGAGCTCCGGCGCGGGGCGCGATCGTGGTTTCGAGGGTTTCTGGGGTCCGCTCTATAGCTTCGGCAGACTGGCCGACTTCGAGCGGGTGCTCGACACGGCTCGCCGTCCGCCCGCCGACACTCTCGGCCGCATCAAGAAGTGGAACCGCATCGCGATCGATGCTTCCGGCCTCGACCACACGCCGCTCGCGCCGGGAGAGAACCGGATCTTCGGCGAGCATCGCGGTCCCGGTCGAGCGACCCGCGCGCTGGCGATCGTGCACATCGCCATGTTCGACGCCATGAACGCGGTGGTGGGCGGGTATCGCGGATACAGCCCTGGAATCACCGCCGCGCCCGGCGCCTCCGCCGATGCCGCCATCGCGCAGGCGGCTCACGACACGCTGGCCGCGCTGTTCACCTCGCAGGCTCCCACTTTCGACGCCGCCCTAGCCGCCGACCTCGACTCCATCGGGCCGCGCGGAAAAGCGGCGGGCATCGCGGTCGGTCGCAGCGCAGCGGC
>DATAFT010000622.1:0-5299 GCA_036257295.1 Thermoanaerobaculia bacterium | reverse complement strand
GCGGGGGCCGTCGGAGCGGATGCTCCTCAACGTGAACCTGCCGGCGGCGCCGGCGAGCGGCGTGCGGCTGACGCGCCTGGCGCGCCGCGTCTACGAGCAGGTGGTGGTGGAGCGCGGCGACCCGCGCGGCCGGCGGTACTTCTGGATCGGGGGCGAGCCGCGCTGGGAAGAAGGTCCCGACTGCGACCATGCCGCGATCACGGCCGGGATGGTGTCGATCACCCCGTTGCGTCTCGACCTCACCGACTACGGTGCGCTGGAGGAGCAGGCGAGCGTCATCGCCGCGCTGAGCCGCGTCCTGGAGTCGGCCGGTTGAGAGACGGCTACGCCTACCAGCGCGAGCGCATGGTGCGCGAGCTCGAGCGCCGAGGCATCACCGACGCGCGCGTGCTGGAGGCTCTGCGCTCGGTGCCGCGGCACCTGTTCGTGCGCGATCAGTTCCTGGCCAAGGCGTACGGCAACTACACGCTGCCGATCGGCGCCGCGCAGACGTTGTCGCAACCGTACATCGTGGCGCGCATGAGCGAGCTGCTGGCGATCCAGCCTTCGCACCGCGTGCTCGAGATCGGCACCGGCAGCGGCTATCAGACCGCGGTGCTCGCTTCGCTGGCGCGCTGGGTATACAGCATGGAGCGCGTCCCGGAGCTCGCGCGCGCGGCGATCCAGCGCATGCGCGACCTCAAGCTCGACAACGTCAAGATCCAGGCGATCGACGGCACCATGGGGTGGGCGAAGGCGGCTCCGTTCGATCGCATCCTGGTGGCAGCGGGAGCGCCGGCGGCGCCGGCGCCCCTGCTCGAGCAGCTCGCCGTCGACGGTCTGTTGCTGTTGCCCGAAGGCGATCGCGAGCGCCAGCGCCTGGTTCGGTACCACCGCCGAGCGCGCAAGGTCGAGCGCGAGGAGGGTGAGGACGTCGGCTTCGTGCCCCTGATCGGCAGGCACGGATGGGCGGAGAAGTCGTAACGACCGGAGGAGACCATGGACGACCTCAAGCGCTACATCCGTGAAGTGCCCGACTTCCCGAAGCCGGGCATCAATTTCTACGACATCACCACCCTGATGAAGGATCCGCTCGCCCTGCGCATGACCGTCGACCGACTGAGCTGGCTGTTCGTCGGCGAGCGCGTGGACAAGGTGGTGGGGATGGAGTCGCGCGGCTTCATCTTCGCGCCGATCGTCGCCTCGACGTTGAACGCGGGCTTCGTCCCGGTGCGCAAGCCCGGGAAGCTGCCATCGCGCACCGTCACGCGCGCCTACCAGCTCGAGTACGGCACCGATTCGCTCGAGATGCACGCCGACGCCATCGAGCCCGGCGAGCGAGTCCTCGTCATCGACGACCTCATCGCGACCGGCGGCACCGCCCTGGCCACCGCGGAGATGGTCGAGGGCGCCGGCGGGGTGGTCGCAGCGCTGGGGTTCGTGATCGAGCTCCAGGGGCTGGAAGGTCGCAAGCGATTGGCGAGGTACCAGGTCAAGTCTCTGATCGTCTACTGACGACGGGCGGCCGCGGCGTCCCGTATACTCGCTGTCCCCGAGAGCGGCTGTAGCTCAGGTGGATAGAGCGGGGGCTTCCTAAGCCCTAGGTCGGGGGTTCGAGTCCTCCCAGCCGCACCATGGGACGGGCGAGCGGCTGGCATCCGGCCGCGCGCCAACCAGGAGTCATGACGGCATGAAGCATCACTTGAGCCGCAAGGACATGAAGCGCGACGAGGTGCGCGAGGCCCTCGGCCGCGGCGTCGAGTACGTCCGCGTCCACGAGCGCACGACACTGTACGTGGTCGGCGGCCTGATCGGCGTGCTGGTGATCGCGGCGGTCGTGATCTTCCTGCTCGGTCGCCGCGAGTCGAGCGCGAGCGCGCGGCTGGCCGACGCGCTGCGCATCTACAGCGGCACGGTCGACCCGCTCGACCCCGCCCCCGACGATCCGAAGAAGCCGCGGTTCGCCACCGACCAGGAACGGATCGACAAGGCGAAGCCGGCGTTCGAGAAGCTAGCCTCGAGCAGCACCGACGCCGGCCAGGTCGCGAACGTCTATCTGGGCGAGATCGCGGCGAAGGGTGGCGACACCGAAACCGCGCGGCGCCTGTGGACCGGGTATCTGAGCGCCAACCCCGGCACCGCTCTCGCGGTCTCGGTCGAGCTCAACCTGCTCGCGCTCGACCGCCAGGCCGGCAAGCTCGAAGAGGTCAAGAGCGGGCTCGAGAAGCAGCTCGTGGAGGGCGCCAAGCGGAGCCTGCCCGAGGACGTGGTCCTCTACGAGCTCGCCACCACGCTCGAGGCGCTCGGCCGCGACACCGAGGCGCAGGACACGCTGCAGCGCCTGGTCGACGATCACCCCCGCTCACCGTTCGCGTTCGAAGCCCGCCGACGCCTGCAAGAGCGGACGAGCTGACCGCGCGCTGCGGTAGCAAGGGATCGCCGACTCCGCCCGATATCGCCAGCAACGAGCTCCAGGACGTCCTGCCCCCGGCGATCCCCTGCCATGGCGTCCCCCGCAGCGGCGGCACTGGTTCCCTACCGCATTCTCGAGCGTAAGCGCGCCGGCCTTGCACTGCGTGAGGAGGAGATCCGGGCGGTCGTCACCGGCTCGCTGCGCAACTGGTCGGACGGCCAGATCGGCGCCTTCCTGATGGCGGCGGCCATCCGCGGCCTCGACGCCGCGGAGACGCGCGTCCTCACCGAGGCGATGGCGCAGTCGGGCGAGCTGTGGGATCTCGGCGCCGTGCTGCCGCGGGCGATCGACAAGCACTCGACCGGCGGCGTGGGCGACAAAGTCTCGATGCTGCTCGCGCCGGTGATCGCGGCGTGCGGTCTGCCGGTGGCCAAGCTCACGGCTCGCGGCTTGGGGCACACCGGCGGCACCGCGGACAAGCTCGAGAGCGTTCCCGGCCTGGTGCTCGACATGGATCGCGATCGCTGCCTGCGGCTGCTCGAGCAGACCGGCATCGCGATCGGGGTGCCGTCGGCGAGCATCGCCCCCGCCGACCGTCGCCTCTACGGGCTGCGCAACCTGACCGCGACGGTCGACTGCCTGCCGTTGGTGGCGTCGAGCGTGCTGGCCAAGAAGCTCGCCCTGGGCGCGCGCTCGCTGGTGTTCGACGTCAAGACCGGCGACGGCGCGTTCTTCTCCCGACTCGAAGACTCGGTCGCGCTGGCCGAGCTCCTGGTCAGTACCGCCGAGGAGCTGGGACGCCGCGCCGTGGCGGTGGTGAGCGACATGAGCCAACCGCTGGGGCAGTGGGCCGGGCACGCCTGCGAGGTGCGCGAGGTGGTGGAGTGTCTGCGCGCGGGGACGGGCGACGCACGCCTGCTCGAGGTGACCACCACCCTCGCGACGCGGGTCGCCGCGCTCGCCGGTATCGAGCTCGACGCGGCGCGCGCTCTCGACGTGCTCCGCTCCGGCAAGGCGTGGGAGTCCTTTCACGCCTGGGCGGCGGCTCAGGGAGCGGACCCCGCCTGGCTCGATCGCCCTCGATTCGAGATCGCGCCGGTCGAGCTGGTGGCGGAGGCGCCGGTTTCGGGACGGCTGGCTGCGGTGGCGACCAGGGAGCTCGGCATGCTGCTGCTCGAGGCGGGCGGCGGACGCAAGACCGCGGGCGCACTGATCGATCCGGCCATCAGCCTCTCGTATCGAGTGCGCCTGGGCGATCAGGTCGAGGCTGGCGAGGAGCTGGCGCGCCTCTACGTGCAAGAGGGCAGCGAGGGCCTGCGCGTGGCCTTCGCGCGGTGCTTCCGGGTCGAGACCGAGGGCGCGAGCCCGCCGGTGGTGCATCGGGTGATCGGGTCTCGGCGCGCGGGCTAGTAGGGCGCTGAGAGAGGCAGTGTGTCAGCACCCTGCTAGCGATCACATTGGGCGATCCGATCCGGCAGACCGGATCGGTCGCCTAGAGGCGCCCGTCCCCGGCCCGACGCCAAAGTGATAGAACTCGCCGGCAATGAAGGCAGCGGTCGTTGCCGTCGGCACCGAGCTTCTCGGCGTCGACCGCTTGGATACCAACTCTCTCTTCCTCGCCCGGGTCCTCGAAACCTACGGGGTCGAGCTCCGCCGCAAGGTCGTCCTCGGCGATACCGTCGACGACATCGCGCAGGAGCTGGAGCGGCTCGCCGGCGAGGTCGATCTGGTCATCGTGAGCGGCGGCCTGGGCCCCACCGCCGACGACGTCACGAGGGAGGCGACCGCGCAGGCGTTCGAGCGCGGGCTCACGCCCGACCAGGGCGCGCTCGCCGACCTCGAGGCCCGGTTCCGTCGCTTCGGCATTCCGATGCCGCCGCCGAACCGCAAGCAAGCCGATCGCATCGACGGCGCCACGCTGCTCGCCAACCCGCTCGGCACCGCGCCCGGACAGCGGGTGAGCGCCGGCGACTGCACCTACTTCCTCCTCCCCGGCGTGCCGCGCGAGCTCGAGGGACTGACCGAGTCCGCGATCGTGCCGTGGCTGCGCGAGCGCTGGGACGGCGGCGGCATCGAGCGTCGTGTGCTCAAGGTCGCCTGCGTGCCGGAGTCGGGAGTGGAAGAGCGCATCACGCCGGCCTACGGCGAGTTCGGCCGCGAGTGGATCACGGTGCTGGCCAAGCCATCCGAGATCCTGGTCTACGCAGTCGCCGCCGGCTCGCCCGAAGCGCGGCGCGAGCGGCTCGATCGCATGCAGTCGAGGCTTCACGAGCTGATCGGCGACACCGTCTTCTCGCAGCGCGAGGAGGACACCCTCGAAAGCGTGGTGGGACGACTCCTCACCGAGCGCGGCGAGAGCGTCGCCACCGGCGAGTCGTGCACCGGAGGGCTGGTGGCCGAGCGACTCACGCGCGTGCCAGGGTCGAGCGCCTACTTCCGTGGCGGCGCGGTGGCGTACTCGAACGAGGCGAAGACCGCGGTGTTGGGCGTACCGCAGGATCTGCTGGCGCGGGAGGGCGCGGTCTCGGAAGCCACCGCGGGCGCGCTGGCGCGCGGCGCGATCGAGCGGTTCACTGCGCGATGGGGCATCGGCATCACCGGCGTCGCCGGCCCGGGCGGCGGCAGCGAGGAGAAGCCGGTCGGCCTCGTCCACATGGCGGTCGCCGGGGCCGATGGGTCGCTGGTCCACCGCCGCGCCGTCTTTCCGGGCGACCGCGAGCGTGTCCGCTGGCAGACCAGCCAGTGGGCGCTGGACATGCTCCGCCGCCGGCTCGCGGGCCTGAGCGCCGGTCCCCAGCCGTGGGGGCGGCCGCGCGCGTGAGGCTGTTCCTGGCATTCGAGCTTCCGGAGGACCTTCGCGTTCGCATCGCCGAGCGCGTCCAGCCGCTGCGCTCCGCGCTGCCGCCG
>DATAFT010000533.1:0-6914 GCA_036257295.1 Thermoanaerobaculia bacterium | reverse complement strand
CTACGTCATCGTCGGCGGCGGGTCGGTAGATCCCACCGACGACGGAGTGGTGCGCGGCACCGACTACCAGGAGACGCTGACCAGCTTCTTCGGCGGAAGCGAGATCCTCACGGGTGTCTTTCTCGAGGTCGACCTGGTGGCGCCAGGCGGCGCCGAGCGCACGTTCCGCCGCGCGATCCTCGATCGCATCGGCGTCGTCGGACGCCGCAACGGCGGCGTTTCGGTCGACGTCCAGGGCGACGAGGCAGCGTTCTCGCCCGCCGATCTCACCACGCTCGAGATCCTGGGCGGCCGCTACGACGGCGCGATCGACGAGCGCTGGAACCCCGAGCTCCAGACGCTGCGCGACGCCGCCACCGAGTTCGAGACCCGCCTGCAGGCCACCCCGCCGGCGCAGCGGCACCTCCTCGGCCGCGAGTCCGCGGACCTGATCCGGAACGTCTCGATCGCCATGGCGCGCACGCGCCTGGCCCAGTTCCTGGTCGTCTCCGACGAGTTCGCGCCGCGCAACGCCCGCAACCTGGCGGTCAAGGCGTTCCACGCGAGCCCGCGGCTCACGCTCTACTCGTCGCGCTCGCGCGTCACCGACAGCGACGAGCTGGTGTTCGAAGTCGGTTTCGACCTGCTCGAGAACAGCATTCGCGCTCTGCCCTGGCCCGGTCAGAATCCGGCGGCCGCGATCGCGTTCCAGATCGCCCGCGGCACCCAGGACACTGCGTTCGAGGATGCAGTCCTATCGACCCCGGACGCGGCGGGGACCGAGATCGAGGTGCGGCTCAACGCGGCCGCGATCCTCGATCAGGCAAACACCAACGGGATACCGCTCGCCGTCCTCACCGCCGACAAGCGAGCGCGCCTCGCCGAACTCGATCTGCCGGCTCAGGCAGTGATCCTGATCGGAGACGCGCTCGACGCCGGCCGCTTGGTGCTGGTGCCGGAGCAGGCGCTCACGATCGATGGAGAGCAGCGAGTCGGTTGGTACGAGATCGATCCCGCGACCGGCGCCACGATCGGCGTGCTCGACGACGGCAGCCATGGCGTCCTCGAGACCATCGCGACGTCGCTCGCCGCCTACCTGCCGGTTGGAGCCGCTCAGTTCATCACCGGCTACCTCGCCGGATGGGGGGTCTCGGCCGTCGCCATCCAGGTCCGCAACTTCTTCCTCAAGGCGATGGTCAAGCCGTTCCTGCCGTTCTCCGCGGCGAAGAACGCGGCGGTCGCGAAGACGATCACGCTACTGCTGGGGGCGAAAGCGTTGGTCCAGTCGCAGATGCTCCAACTGCCCGGCTTCGTGCTCGGCTTCACCGCCGCGATCACACCGCAGCTCTACGCGCTCACGCAGGATCCCCCGCTCGACGACCTGCTCCTCGTTCCGGCGCCACAGGAAGCGTTCGAGGCGCTCGGGGGCCCCGGAGTCGACCTCGGCATCGAGCCCGAGCCTCTTCTCTTCCTCTCGTTCGCGGGCGCCGCGGTGCCCACCTTGTTCCGCCTCGGCATCCACAACGGAGGCGCTACCGAGCAGCTCTACAACCTCTCGTTCGACGCGCTGCCGCCTGGATTCACCGCGCAGACCAGCGTTGGGAGCGTCCCGGTCGCGCCGGGCGAGACCGCGGAGGTCGGCGTCTGCCTGCGGCCGAGCGGTCCGCTCGGCGCACCCGGCTCGAACGCCGCGTTCACCGTGCGCGTGACACCGCAGTCGAACCCGGGCGCCGCGGTCACCGAAGTCGAGCCGTTCCTGCTGCCGGCGATCCACGGCGTCCTGGTCGAAGCCGAGCCGACCGAGCTCTCGACCGCGCCCGGCGTGCCAGTAGGTGCCACCATCACCGTCCGTTCGGCGGGCAACGTGGCCGAGTCGGTCAACTTCGCGCTCGATCTGCCGGCGGGGCTCGGAGCGAGCGGAGTGCCGGGCAACGTGCCACTGGCCAAAGGCGCATCGACGATGTTCGCGGCGACCTTCACGCCCTCGGCAGGCACGCCGCTCAACACGACGCTCACGGCGGTCCTCAACGCGTCGTTCGGCGGCATCGAGCCCACGCGCCTTGAGATCCCCGTGCGCATTGGCACGCCGGGCGCCGACGCCATACACGCCGCTGCAGTCGCCGCGCGCGAGCTCGGCGAGAACGACCTCGCCCAGCGTCTCGAGGACCTCGGCGTGGCACTCAACCGTCTCGTCGCCGATCCGACCAACGCCGCGCTGCGCGGTCAGGCGCTGGCGAGCCTCTCGAGCATCCTCAGCCTGCTCGGCAACATCCAGTCCCTCGCTGGTTTCATCCCCGAGCTCGAGGATGCGCGCGACGCGCTGGCAGCCGCCGCCAACGGAGCGCAAGTGCTCGCCGCCATCACCACACTCGGCGTGGCGCTCGATCCGTTCGCCGACCAGGCGGAGGACCTCGCCGCCCATGCCGTCGAGCTGCTCTTGCAGCCCGCCAGCCAGGCGGCGCAGCCCGGAATGCCGGCTGTATTCGATCTCCTACTCCACAACGTGGGGACCGCGACCACCACCTACCAACTCGCCACCGGTCTGGTGCCCGCCGGTGTGACCCCGATGCTCAGTCAGCCGAGCGTGGTGCTCGCTCCCGACGCGTTCTCGACCGGCATCACGCTCACGTTGACGCAGTCGGCGGCAACCGAGCTGGTGGCGGGCTCGTTCCGCGTCGATGTCTCGCCCGGCGGCTTCCCCGGCATCGTGACCTCCGTACATGGGTCGCTACTCGGGAGACCGAGCTTCGTCTCCGTCGTCGCGGTGGTGCCCGTGCCCGCGTTCGCCGACGCCGGCGAGGCGGTCGATGTCTCGGCACGCATCCTCAACGCGGTGAACCGCGAGCAACCGGCGCTGGTCTCCTATCGCGTGCTCGATCCGTCCGCGCAACAGGTGTTCGCGTCGATGCCGGTCCAGACTACGCTCACGGTCGCGACGTCGCTCGTCACGCTCGACCTCGGCGAGCTCGACACCACCGGCTTCGACCCCGGCGTCCACACCATCGAGGTGAAGGTCACCGACCTCGCCGCGGTACCGATCCCGGGCGGTCTGGGGGAGGCGGCGCTGTTGATCGGGTCACCAGTGACCGCCGCCCTCTCCGTCTCGCCCGAGGTCGTTGCACCCGGTGACGTCACCGTCACGACCACGCTGTCGATCAAGAGCCAGCCGCAGCCAGGGGCGCCGCTCGCCGTGATCGGCGAGCTCGACATCGCTACGCCGGTCTTCGACGTCGCGATCCGCGGCGACATCGCCTACGTCTGCGGCTCCAATGGAGTCCACGTCGTCGACGTCAGCGACCGCACCCAACCGGTGCTGGTGACGACCAAGACGGCATTTCCACACACGGTGTGCGACGTCACGGGCAATCGTTTGATCGCGTTCGACCGCGGGCCGGCGAGCGGGCAGCCGGTGCAGCTCAACAGCTCCGTCACCAACTTCGACCTTGCCGGAAGCGGTACGCCGTTGAACCCGTTCCGCACCCAGACCATTTTCTACAACTACGAGTTCACGCACGAGGGCGTGATCGACGGCGGCCGCCTGTACACCACCACTAATCTGGTGCGCTTCAGCGGCAACGACATCTTCGCCCAGCACGGGGACGTGATCTCGTTCGACATCTCCAACACGGGGAACATGCAGCTCCTCGACGTGCTGTTCAACACCAACGGCACCATGTCGCAGCCACCGCTGTTCGCGAGCGGCAGCAACTTCAACATGTTCGGCGTGGTGCAGCCCGACGCGACCACCCTCCTCGTCGGCTCGACCACGGCGACTGGCGGCGACACCCAGACCGGTGACGGCATCCTGCGCATCGTCGACGTTTCAAATCCCCTGGCGCTGGCCGAACACAGCACCTTCACCGTCCCTGGCACGACCCAGGTGCAGGGGATCGTCCTCGAGGGCGATCTGGCTCTCGTGCTCGCGAGCGAGGGCGGTTGGCTCGACCCCTTCGTGACCGCGAGCGACATCGGACCCACCGGAAACATCGTGCTCGCCACGCTCGACGTCTCCGATCCGCGCAACCCGCTGCTGCTCGACACCCACACCGTGGTGCGCGCCGCCCGCGGCATGGGCGGGCCGGTCGCGCTGGGCTTCGGCCAGTTCCTGTTCTGGAGCCTGGGCGGACTTGCCGACACACCGCAGCTCTTCCGCGTCAACGCCGGCGACCCGCTCGCGATCGCCGTGAGTACGCCGGTCAACCTCACCGATCCTCCGCGTCGAGGCGACGTCGACGCGAGCTACCTCTATCTCGCGGATGGCCACGGTCTCACCATCTTCTCGTTCCATAGCGCGCCGACGCCGATCACGGCCGAGGTGCGCATCCCCAACGACGGCAGCGTCGAGGTGGTGCCCGGGTCGTTCAGCATCGCTCCCGACAGTGTGGTTCCGAGCGTCGGGTTCGACACGCTCACCTGGACGCTTCAGAACGGCGCGACTCTGACGTGGAACGCCCTGCTCGACGACATGCTGCCAGGCGAGCGGCGCGAGGTGGCGCTCGGCGCCACCGTGGACTTCGTGTACTCCGCTACACCGGGCTCGATCGAGCTGCCCGAGATCGCCGTGGCGGCCGAGCAGATCCTGGCGATCGACCCTCCAGCGCGCACGGTGGCGCCGGGGGTCACGACCAGCTACGACCTCACGGTACGCAATCCCACCGCTTCGGCGAAGAACTACGCCCTCGCGGTGCAGGCCCTGCCAGCGGCCTGGGTCGATCTGCCGAGCGCGGTCATGGTGCCGGCGCACAGCGAGTCGGTGCTGCCGCTCGAGGTGACACCCGACGGATTTGCGGTACCAGGCGACTACGAGTTCTCGGTCTTGGCCACCTCGGGTGCGATCGCGGGCTCGGTGTCGGCGACGCTCGAGGTTGCTGGAGCCGCCGTGTTCCCGCCGCCGATGCCGACCGCCGCGGGCGTCGTCGTCGAGCTCACTCCGTCGCAGGCGACCGGTGGCCAGGGCACCGCCGCGTTCTTCGTCGCGCGCGTCACCAACACCGGCAGCGCCACCGCGAGCTTCGACCTCGGCGGCATGTTCCCGGCCGGCTTCGTGGCGACGTTCGAAGAGGATCAGGTGGGTCTGCAACCAGGGCTCGACCAGTTCCGAGACGTGACCCTCGCGCTCACACCTCCGATCGGGACCGCCGGCGGGCTCTACCCGTTCCAGGTCACCGCCGCCGGCGCGCTCGATCCCTCCGTCAACGATCAGGCCGGCGGGTCGATCCTGGTGTCGACGCTGGGTGTGGCACTCGAGCTCGAGCCCGACCCCCCGGGCTCGATCACCGACTTCGACCTCACGGTGACCAACACCGGCATGGCGACCGCTTCGTTCGACCTCGACCTCGCCGGCCCGCTCGCCGCCGACGCCATGCTCGGCGCTCCGACGGTCATGCTCGGAGCGAGCCAGTCCACGGTGGTGGCGGTCACGCTCGGCACACCCGACGGCATCCTCGCCGGCCTCCATCCACTGATCGCGGTGGCGACCGCGCAGGCGAACCCAGCGGTGCAGGCCACCGCGACGACGCTGGTGGACATCCCGGAGACCACCGCGCTCGAGGCCGAGATCGCGCCCGCCGAGGTCATGACGGACCCGGGAAACGTGGAGCGCCTCGTTTTCACCATCCGCAACGCCGGGAACGTCGAGATCGAGCTCCGCGCCTTCCTCAGCGATCTCGAGGGTCCGATCGACGCCGACCTTCTCGGCCTCGACGGGATGCCGGCAGCGATGGTCGAAGGGTTCCGCCTACCGCCGTTCGGCGAGACCGGGCTCGACATCGATGCGACGCTCCTCACCGCGGGCGAAGGCGAGGTGACGGCGCGCGTGGAGCGAGTCGACGACACCGACGTCGCGGCGATCGCGACTGCCCTTCTGGGTGACAACCTGTGTGGCGCCGGAAGCGCCGGAGGCTATGACATCGATCTCACGGGCACGGTGCAACCCCTGACCGATGCCCTGCTCATCTTGCGGCACCTGTTCGGATTCGGCGGCTCGCCGCTGGTGATCGGCGCGATCGGGACGGGAGCGGCGCGCAGCGACGCCGCCGCGATCACGGCCTATCTCCAGTGCATCCGTCTGGCGCTGCTCGACGTCGACGGCGATGGCGCCGCCGGCCCGCTCACCGACGGGCTCCTCTTGCTGCGCTACATGTTCGGCTTCCGCGGCGCCGTCCTGGTCGCGAATGCGGTCGGGGTGGACTGCGAACGCTGTAACGGAGAGGCGATCGAAGGCTTCATCGAGGGACATCTCGTACCTTGACGCTCGCCCCATCTACGGACAGGTGGCGAACGCCACCGTGTCCTGGATGGGCGCGAACGGCGTCCCTAGCGGGTTCACGTAGGTGCGCACCTCGCCCGTCTTCGTGTCGGTCACCCTCAGCGTCGTGCTCACGTCGGTCAGGCCGCCGGCGAAGACCCAGAAGCGGTTGACGAAGCCGCAGGCGTCGATCACCTTGACCACCACCTCGACATTGCTGGACCCGAAGAACCAGAAGTAGCCGGTGTCGCCGGTGAGCTCAACCGCCTGGCCCGCGCCGGCGGCGCCGTCGCGCTTCTGCCATTGCGCGTTGATCGCGAAACGGTCGCCGGCGAGGCACAGCGTCGTCGCGGTGGGAACGCAGGTGGCGGGGCCGCCGCCCCCCGGCGTCGGCACGACGAGGCGCACCACCACCTGGTCGATGCCCTTGCCAGCCTGGTTGGTGTAGGCGATGCCGAAGTGGCCGTCCCAGGTCCCCGGCGCGCCGAAGAAGGCGCCGACGTTCACGGGTTGCGGGCCGCCGACGGAGGCGTTGCCGTCGAAGAGCTCCACCGTCGCCGACTGCACCACCGGCGCCGGCGACCAGTCGAGCGGCTCGGCGCCGTTCCAGAAGCCGATGCTGACGATCGCGTCAGTGAGCGTCTGGCCGTCACCGGTCAGACCACCCGGGAACAGGTCGTTGCCGTTC
>DATAFT010000513.1:0-11778 GCA_036257295.1 Thermoanaerobaculia bacterium | reverse complement strand
CAGGCCGAGGCGGGCGCCGATCTGGTGGCGCCGTCGGACATGATGGACGGCCGCGTCGGCGCCATCCGCAGCGCGCTCGACCAGAACGGCCTCCAGCACTGCGGCATCCTCGCCTACTCGGCGAAGTACGCCTCGGCCTTCTACGGCCCGTTCCGCGAGGCGCTCGACTCGGCGCCTCGGAGCGGTGACAAGAAGACCTACCAGATGGATCCCGCCAACGCGCGGGAGGCGCTGCGCGAGGTGGAGCTCGATGTCCGCGAAGGCGCCGACATCGTGATGGTCAAGCCCGCGCTCCCCTATCTCGACGTGATCCGCCGCGTGAAGGATCGCTTCGACGTCCCGGTCGCGGCTTATCAGGTGAGCGGCGAGTACGCGATGATCCAGGCGGTCGAGCGCAACGGTTGGATGGCCGGCGAGGCGCTCATGCTCGAGACCTTGACCGCGATCCGCCGTGCGGGCGCCGACGTCATCCTCACCTACTTCGCGCGCCGGGCGGCCGAGACGCTCGGCCGGTGAACGATCCGAAACAGTCTCCCCGCTTCTCTCCCCGCACCAGCGTGAAGCAGGTGGAAGAGGGCTTCGAGCTCGCGCCCCGCTTCGATCAGGACGGTCTCATCCCGGTGGTGACCACCGACGCCGCGAGCGGCGAGGTGCTCATGCACGGCTACATGAACGCCGAGGCGCTGCGCCGCACGCTCGAGCTGGGCGAGGCGGTCTATTGGAGCCGCAGCCGTCAGTCGCTGTGGCACAAGGGAGCCACCAGCGGCCTGGTGCAGAAGGTGATCGAGGTCCGCGTCGACGACGATCAGGACGCGATCTGGCTGCGCGTCGAGGTGCGCGGCGGCGCGAGCTGCCACGTCGGCTATCGATCCTGCTTCTATCGCCGGGTGCCGATCGGCGAGCCGGGTGAGCCGGCGGGGTGGCGGCTCACCTTCACCGAGACCGAGAAGGTGTTCGACCCCGAGCAGGTCTACGGGGACGCGCCCAACCCGACCCGTCTCTAATCGCGCTCGAAAGTGACGCGCAGGTCGCGCTTCACCGGATCGATCGACCACAGGGCGATGTCGTCGGCGTACTGAGCGCCCTCGGGCAGGTCGGGTTGCTTCTCCGGCGGCGGGATCGACGACTCCGCGACGCGCCATCCGCCGCTCGCCTCGGCGACGTTGGCCATCACCACCTGTGCGTCCGGCAGCGACTTGTTCTCGAGCCGCACGGCGACCCGCTTCCCGAGCTGGGGCGGCGTCGTGAACGCGAACTCGAGCATGTAGACGAAGAAGCCCTCGGTTCCCTTGCCGTTGATCGGGGTTTCGACCGGCCGCCACTTGCCTGCCGGCGGCTTGCCGTCGAGCTCGAGCGAGAGTCCCTTCGCGAAGGTCTCGAACTGGAGGTCCCGGAACTTGGCCTCGAGCTCGTCGAAGCGCCCGGCCTCGATCTCCTTCAGCAGGTCGAGGCTCGCGTAGTGCTCCTTGAAGCGCGCCAGCAGCTCGAAGGTCGGCACCTCGATCACCACCGCGGCCTGCAACCCCTTCTCGGCATCGATCGAGACGGCGCTCTTCGCGGAATGGAAGGTGGGCCAGAAGAGGTGCGCGGAAACCGCGGCGGGGAGCACCGCCATCGCGAGGGCGACCAGGGCGGCACCGTGCCTCCGCGAAGAAGAGTTGCGGGCAGCGCGCATCGCCGGAACCTATAATCCGCCCCTACCCATGTCAACGCAGCGCGCTCACCACCACCGCTCCGCCGCGTCGATCGCGTGGTCGGCGCCGGCGCTGCTCGCGCTGGCGTGCACGGCTTCGCCCATCGACCGCCTGGGCGGCGCCGATTCCGTGGTCGACCGCTTCCGCCAGATCCATTCGCAGGTGTACCGCGTCTACTCACTGGGCCCCGATCGCGACGCCATCCACGCGCAGCTCGCGGCCGCGTTCGCCGGCGACGCACTCACGCGCGAGTACGTCGAGCACTGGACGACACTGGCGCGGATGCGCGAGGAAGGTACCGCCATCGACGTGCTGTCGGTCGACTACGAGAGCGTCGCGGTTGCTGGCACGTCGCCACAGGGCGTGCTGGTCGAGGCCGACTGGAGCGTGGGCGGCATCGTCACCCACCAGCGCCACAAGCACCACCGCATCAATCGCTACCAGGCCGTCTACACGGTGGCGATGGCCGCCAACGAGGACGGCGAAACGCCGGCGCTCCACATCGTCGACACCCGGGTGCGCAACGCGGAGCGGGTCGCAACGCCGCTCGAGTCTCCCGGCAGCAACGGCTTCCCGCTCGACGAGCTGCCCAAATCGGAGCGCGGCTTCCTGGGTCCCGCCGAGCTCCTGCGCTCGGGTATCCTCGACCAGGCCCCGGAGAGCGGTCCGACGCCCCCGATCGCCAACCGGCCGAGCGAGCGCGGGCCCGAGGCCGAGCAACCTTGAGCGCAGCGCCCGCGATCCTCGTCTCCGGCCTGCGCTTCTCGTATCCGTCGCCGCACGGGGCCGCGAGCGCCGCTTTCCATCTCGAGCTCGACGACTGGCGAGTGGAGAGCGGAGCGCGCGTCGCGCTTCATGGTCCTTCGGGCTGCGGCAAATCGACTCTGCTCGATCTGGTCGCAGGTGTTCTGCGACCGAGTGCGGGCTCGATCGAGGTCGAGGGCTCGGACCTGACACGCCTTGCCGACGACGCGGTGCGCTCGCATCGCATCCGCACCCTCGGCTTCGTGTTCCAGGACTTCCCGCTGGTCGACTATCTCGACGTGCTCGAGAATGTTCTGTTTCCCTATCGGCTCAACCGGGCACTGCGCCTCGATGACGAAGCGCGCCGTCGCGCCCGCGATCTGCTGGCCGGGCTCGGTCTCTCGGGGAAAGAGGGACGGTTGCCGCGCGAGCTCTCGGTCGGCGAACGGCAGCGAGTCGCGATCGCGCGAGCGCTGGTGACCGGACCACGCATCCTCCTCGCCGACGAGCCGACCGCGGGCCTCGACCCCGAGCAGAGCGTCGCGGTGATGGAGCAGCTCGAGACCGCGTCGCGCGATCGCGGACTCACGCTGGTGATGGTGACCCACGATCCGGAGATGCTCGGCCGCTTCGACCAGACGCTGGCGGTGGAAGGACTGACTCGCTCCGCGAATGGTGTTTACCATTCGCTCCGCTCGCAATGACTTTGGCGCCGCGGACGGCGCGACCGTAGCTAGCCACCTCTCCACTCATGCTCCGCAACGCCCTCTTCCTGGCTCTGCGCTACCTGCGCTCGGCGCCCGGACGCACCGCGGTGCTGATCGCCGGCACCACCGTCGCGCTGTTCCTGCCGCTCTTCACCTGGCGCGCGGCGGCGCTGCTCGAACGGACATTGCTGCTGCGTGCCGAGCGATCGCCGATCCTGATCGGCGCCAAGGGCAACGAGTTCGACCTCACGTTGAGCTCGCTCTACTTCCGCGGCCAGGTGCGCGAGCCCATCGGCGCCCGCGAGCTCGACCGGGTGCGGCGCGCCGGCTACGGCCTGTGCGTCCCGCTCTACGTCGCGCACAGCGCGGGGCGGGCGCCGATCGTCGGCACCGGGCTCGAGTACTTCGAGGCGCGCGGGCTCGAACCTTCGTCCGGGCGACTGCCGGCGCTGCTCGGCGAGGTGGTCGCTGGCGCGGAGGTGGCGGACCGGATGCGCCTGAGCGTCGGCGATGCCGTCCGCTCCGACCTGCAGAACCTCTACAACATCTCCGGCGGCTACCCGCTGCTGCTCGACGTGGTCGGGATCCTGGCGCCCAGCGGCGGGCCCGACGACGAAGCGTTCTTCGCCGACGTCAAGACCGCATGGGCGCTCGACGGGCTCTTTCACGGCCACTCCGAGGTGACCCGCGAGCAGGCGATCGACCCGCAGGCGGCCGCTGACGAGAACGTGGAGGCGACCACCGCGCTGTTCCTGTTCCAGGAGATCGACGACACCAACCGCGACAGCTTCCACATGCACGGCGATCCGGGAGCGGCGCCGCTCACCTCGATCCTGGTCCTGCCACGCGATCGCAAGGCGCACGACCTCCTGCTCGGCGACTACGCGCTCGAGCAGTCGGTGCAGGCGGTTCAACCCATCGACGTCGTGCGCACCGTGCTCGGCATCGTGCTGCGGGCGCGCGAGGGGTTGAACGCATTCTTCGTCATCGTCGCGCTCTCGACATCGGCGTTCTTCGTGCTGGTGATCTCGCTGTCTCTGCGCTTGCGCGCCCGCGAGATCGCACTGATGCGACGCATCGGGTCGAGCCGCGGTGCGGTGGCGACCATCGTCGGCGCCGAGATCGCGCTGGTGGTGGCCGTCGCGGTGGCGCTCTCCGGGGCGCTCACCTGGGGCCTTCTGGCGGTCCTGGCGCGCCAGCTCGGGGCCTGACGAGGCTCAGGTCGAGCGGGCGACGAGCCTCTGGCGGCGCCGGCTCGCCTCTCCGAGCGCACGACGATACTCATCGGACTCGACCAGGCTGCGCTGGAAATCGCCGGGTTCTCCGATCTCGCGACCAGCGACGAACACGGCGTGGATGGCCTGCGTAGTGTCTCCCATCGCGAGCGTCGCGAGCCCGGCTTCGGGCCACATCGACGGATGGTCGGCGTCCCACACCACGAAGCTCGCCAGCGCTTCCTCTTCGAGGACACCGGCGCGCAACACGGGATGAAGCGCCCCCGGGATGCTCCAAACCCGCGCCAGCAGAGCATCGGGTCTGGCGATCTGCGCCGCCCGCTCGAAGAGCCGTGATCGCTCCTGCCAGGCGCCGCCAGCCGCCCTCCCGCTTCGCTCGCCACCCTCGCCGAGAAAGTCCCGGTACTGGCGCGACCAGGTCGCGCCCATCGTGCGCAGACCCGCGACGTGCCGCAGCTCCTTCTGCACGTTCATCGAGTCGTTCGACGGCGAGCAGTCGGTCGCGACCGCCCAGCGCAGGCCCGCCTCCTCCCACACCGTGGGATCGGCCGGAAAGCCGAACACGAGCTGCGAGCAGGGACAGAACACGAGCAGATCGCGCCGCGCGTCGAGTAAAGCGAGCTCCGGACGAGACATGTAGATCGCGTGGGCAAAGGCAGTACCGCAGACGCCCTCGAGGACGCCGCTCGAAGCGAGCCACCGCGCCGGCGACGCGCCGCGCCGCTCGATCGAGAACGCGTGCTCCTCGACCGACTGCGCGAGGTGGGCGTGAATCGGCACGGCGAGGGATCGAGCGAGATCGCAGCTCTCGCGCCACAGGTCCTCGCTGACGGTATCGGTGGCGTGCGGCCCGACCGCGGCGACCACGCCGCGCTCGCGCAGCTCCGTCGATCGAGCGATCGCCTCGGTGGCGCGGAGCTGTGCGGCGCGCCACTGCACGCCGGGCCCGGACAGGTCCTGGAGCGTGGGAGCGACCACACCGGCGAGACCGGTCGATGCGAGAGCTTCGGCGACGGCCTCGGCGTGGTAGTAGTGATCCCACACCAGCCCCACGCCCGCCAGCAGACTCTCGTACGCCCCCATGCGCGTGAACGCCGCGACGTCTTCCGGTTCGAGGTTGCGCTCGATGCCGAAGTAGAACTCGCGCACCATGTTGCCGCGCAGTGCCTGCGGCGGCGCCGCGCCACGCAGGAAGCCGAGCGCGAGATGGGTGTGGGCGTTGACGAACGCGGGGGTGAGGAGGAGGTCGCCGAAGTCGCGAACCGGAAGCCGGGCCTCTTCCACCCAACGTCCGACTTCCTCTCGATAGCGGTCCTGTGCGAAGCGACGAACCTCGACGATGCGCGATCCTTCGATCCGAAGCGCGGCTGGAGAGATCTCGAGCGCATCGCCTCGACCCAGGACGACCCGGCGAGAGGCAATGATCGTCGTCAGCGCACCCGCATCCCGGGCTCGGCCCCGGAGTCCGGCTGGAGCAGGAAGATCTCGGCCTCGCCGCCGCCGGCCGCGAGCACCATGCCTTCGGAAACCCCGAAGCGCATCTTCTTCGGTGCGAGATTGGCCACCACGACGACCAGGCGCCCCTGGAGCGTCGCCGGATCGTAGGCCGATTTGATGCCGGCGAACACGGTGCGCTCCTCCCCACCGACGTCGAGCCGCAGCCGCAGCAGCTTGTCGGCTCCCTCGACCTTCGCCGCCTCGACTACGCGCGCCACGCGCAGATCGATCTTCGAGAACTCGTCGTAGTTGATGGGGGGTGCGATGGGTTCCTCGGTCAGCCGACTCATGCGCTGGTCCTCCGCAGTGCCTTCCTTCGACGCTTCGATCATCTCCGCGATCTTGGCTTCGTCGACGCGCGTGGTCAGCGCTTCGTAGCGCCGGATCCGATGGTCGAGCAGCGCCCGGCCGGCGTCGGCCCAGGCGAGCGGCTCGACCTGCAGGAACGCCTCGGCCTTCTCCGCCGTCCTCGGCAGCACCGGCTTGAGGTAGACCATGAGCGCCCGGAACAGGTTGAGACCGGTGGTCAACACCGCCTGGAGCTCGTCGCGTCGGGTCTCGTCGCGCGCGATCTCCCACGGCTTGCGCTCGTCGATCCACTTGTTCGCCTCGTCGGCGATGGCAGTGATCCGACGGATGGCGCGGTTGTACGCTCGCGCCTCGAAATCCTCGCCGATGGCGTCCGCCTGCGCCGCGGCGCGCGCGAAGAGCTCGGGTGTATCGAGCGTCGGGCCGAGCCGTGCATCGAACAACCGATCGAGGAACCCCGAGCACCGGCTCGCGATGTTGACGATCTTGCCCACCAGGTCCGAGTTCACGCGGTTGGTGTAATCCTGGAAGCTGAGATCGATGTCGGCGACGCCCTCTCCCAGCCGCGCGGCGTAGTAGTAGCGCAGATGCTCGGGGTCGAGGTGGTCGAGGAAGGCCCGCGCGGTGATGAAGGTGCCGCGCGACTTCGACATTTTCTCGCCGTTGACGTTGAGCCAGCCGTGGACCCACACCGCCGTCGGCATCCGGAAGCCCCCGCCGTGGAGCATCGCCGGCCAGAACAGACAGTGGAAATACGGGATGTCCTTGCCGATGAAGTGGTAGAGCTCGGCCGTCGAGTCCGGCGCCCAGTAGGCGTCGAAGTCGAGCCCGCGGTCGTCGCAGAGCGCCTTGAAGCTCCCCATGTACCCGATCGGCGCGTCGAACCAGACGTAGAAGTACTTGCCTGGCGCATCCGGGATCTCGAAGCCGAAGTAGGGCGCGTCGCGGGAAATGTCCCAGTCGCGGAGCTGCTCGACGAACCACTCGTCGAGCTTGTTGACGATCTCGGGCTGGAGGCGATCGGTCGAGACCCACCCGCGCAGCAGCGTCTCGAAGTCGCCCAGCTTGACGAAGTAGTGCTCGGACGAGCGCTCCACCGGCCGCGCGCCCGAGACCACCGACACCGGGTCGATGAGGTCCGCCGGAGTGTAGGTGGCGCCGCACACTTCGCAGTTGTCGCCGTTCTGGTTGGGCGAGGCGCAGCGCGGGCAGGTGCCCTTGACGAACCGATCGGGCAGGAACATGCCGCGCTCGGGATCGTAGAGCTGGCGCACCTCCCTGGTCGCGATATGGCCGCCATCGCGGAGCCGTGTGTAGATCAGCTCGGTGAAGTAGCGCGTCTCCGGAGAGTGCGTGGTGTGGTACTTGTCGACACCGATGGCGAAACCGGCGATGTCTTCCGTGTGCTCTTCGTAGAAACGCGCGAGCATCGCCTTGATCGGGATGCCTTCGCGTTCTGCCCGCAGCATGACCGGCGAGCCATGAGTGTCGTCGGCACAGACGTAGATCACGTCATGCCCGCGCATCCTCATCGCCCGCACCCAGATGTCGGTCTGGATCTGCTCCAGCATGTGCCCGAGGTGCACCGGGCCGTTGGAATAGACGAGGGCGCTGGTGACCAGGATCCGGCGCGGTTGGGTCATGGTGGGGGTCCCCGGGGGACCGCGGATTGTGTCACATGATAGAGGCGATGCTGGCTAGCTTCACTGCTCCCGCGCGCGCGATATCGCTCGTGCTCGCTCTACTCGTCGCGGCAGGCTCGGCCGGATGCGGTCAAGGGCGAGCCGGTCGCGATGGATCCACGGGAGCGAGCGCTACGGCCAACGGTGGAGATTGCGAAGACCCGCTCGCCAGGGTCGAAATCGCCCCCGCCGATCGCGCCGTCACCCGCTATGCCCGCAACTTCAGAATCGAGTACGACGGCCGGCGCAAGCGCGTCACCGTCGAGAATCCCTGGCGCAACACCGATCTCGCGCTCACCCATCTGCTGGTCCCGTGTGGCGATCCGCAGCCCGCCGCCACGGCGGGCCAGACGATCGTGCGCGTTCCCGTCTCGCGGGCGGCGACCACGTCGACCACCGAGCTCTCGCACTTCACGGCGCTCGGGATCGTCGACCGTCTGGCGGGACACAACCGACTCGACTACGTGTGGGAGCCCGAGATCCGCCAACGCATCGACGCTGGCCAGGTGGCGGAGATCGGCGACAGCGTCCGACTCGATCTCGAGGCGCTGCTCGAGCTGCGGCCCGACCTGGTGCTGGCCACCTCGATCGGCAACCCAGAGCTCGACGTCTTCTCCATGCTCGAGCGCGCCGGTCTTCCCTACGCCGTCGATGCGGCGTGGACCGAGGCGACGCCGCTCGGTCGCGCCGAATGGATCAAGTTCACCGCCGCGTTCTTCAACCAGGAGGTCGAGGCCAATCGGCTGTTCGATCGCATCGCCGCGCGCTACGAAGAGCTGCGCGCGATCGCGCAAACAATCGAGCGGCGGCCGACCGTGCTGGTCGGCACGCCGTTCCAGGGCACCTGGCACGTCTCGGGCGGCGCCGCCTACCAGGCGCGGCTCATCGCCGACGCCGGCGGCGCCTACCTGTGGGCCGACGATCCCACCACCGGCTCGATTCCCCTCGACTTCGAGAGCGTGTATGCGCGCGGACTCGACGCCGAAGTGTGGATCCATCCGTATGGTTGGCACAGCCTGGCCGACGGCATCAAGGCCGACGAGCGAATGGCCGACTTCGCGGCGTGGAAGAGCGGCCGCGTCTACAACAACGACGCGCGCATCAATGCCCGCGGCGGCAACGACTACTGGGAGACCGGCAGCCTGCGGCCGGACCTCATCCTCGCCGACCTGATCGAGGTCCTGCACCCCGGACTGATCGATCACCAGCTCGTGTTCCATCGCCAGTTACCGCAGGGTGAGTCACCCTAGTCACGTCGCAGGTCACCTGCGCGATCGGCTCTGTTTTTCACGTCCTCGGAATGCATGGGGTACAGTCCACGGTTCTGGCCCAGCGGGTAGCCGCGCCTCGGAGGTCGTCGTTTGGCTCGCGTTGAGAAGAGTCTGGTCATCGTGGAATCGCCCGCCAAGGCGCGCACGATCGCGGCGTTCCTGCCCGAAGGCTTCAAGGTCGAAGCGTCGATCGGCCACATCCGCGATCTCCCGACCTCGGCGGCGGAGATCCCAGCCAAGGTGAAGAAAGAGCCCTGGGCGCGCCTCGGCATCGACGTCGACAACGACTTCCAGCCGCTCTATGTCGTCCCCGCCGAAAAGAAGAAGCAGGTCCAGAAGCTCAAGGACGCGCTCGACGACGTCGACATGCTCTACCTCGCGACCGACGAAGATCGCGAGGGCGAGTCGATCAGCTGGCACCTCAGCCAGGTGCTGCGCCCGAAGGTGCCGCAGCGGCGACTGGTGTTCCACGAGATCACGCGCGAGGCGATCGTGGACGCGCTGGCGCATCCGCGCGAGCTCGACGAGCGGCTGGTCAAGGCGCAGGAGACCCGCCGCATCCTCGACCGGCTCTACGGCTACGAGATCTCGCCCATCCTGTGGCGCAAGATCAGGCCACGCTTGTCGGCGGGCCGCGTCCAGTCGGTGGCGGTCCGGCTGGTGGTCGATCGCGCGCGTCAGCGCCAGCGCTTCGTGCGCTCCACCTTCTGGGACCTGCGCGCGACCTTCGCAACGCTCGCCGGAGAGACCTTCGAAGCCGATTTGGTCACGCTCGGCGGTCAGCGGCTGGTGGCCGGCCGCGACTTCGATCCTGCGACCGGAGAGCTCAAGCCCGGAGCCGGGGCAACGCCTGACGGCGAGGAGCCGGTCGACACCAAGGCGCCGCGACTGCTGCTCGAAGACGAGGCGCGCTCGCTGGTCGAGCGACTGCGATCGGGCGAGTTCCGCGTCGACGGCGTCGAGGAGAAGCCCTACACCACCTATCCGTCGCCTCCCTTCACCACCTCGACGCTCCAGCAGGAGGCCAACCGCAAGCTGCGCTTCGGATCCCGGCGCACCATGCAGATCGCGCAGCGCCTCTACGAGAACGGTCACATCACCTACATGCGCACCGACTCGACCACACTGGCGGACTCCGCGGTCGCACACATCCGCGACGCCATCAAGTCGAGCTACGGCGCAGAGTATCTGTCGCGACAGCCACGGCAGTACCAAACCAAGGTCAAGAACGCGCAGGAGGCGCACGAGGCGATCCGCCCGTCGAGCGTGTTCGAGACACCGCGCGAGCTCGAGCGCCAGCTCGAAGCCGACGAGCTGCGCCTCTACGAGCTGATCTGGAAGCGCACCATGGCCTGTCAGATGGCGGAGGCGCGCGGGCATCGCATTTCGGTGAGGGTGCGCGGCGAAGCCACGCCCGCGGTGGGCGCGCAGGCGGCGAGTCCGATCGAGGCCATCTTCCAGGCCCGCGGCAAGACCATCGAGTTCCCCGGTTTCCTGCGCGCCTACGCCGAAGGCTCGGACGACCCCGAGAGCGAGCTCGCCGAACAGGAAGTGCTGCTGCCGCGGGTCGGGCGCGACGAGGAGCTCGAGGCGCGCCGTCTCGAGCCGCGCGACCACACCACGCAGCCGCCGCCGCGCTACACCGAGGCATCGCTGATCAAGGAGCTCGAGACCCGCGGCATCGGCCGGCCGTCGACCTACGCGTCGATCATCGACACCATCCAGCAGCGCGAGTACGTGATCAAGCAGGGCAACGCCCTGGTGCCGACCTTCACCGCCTTCGCAGTGGTGAAGCTGCTGCAGAAGCACTTCCCCGACCTGGTCGACTTCGACTTCACCGCGCGGATGGAGGACGACCTCGACGCCATCTCGCTCGGCTCCAAGGACTCGATCCCCTATCTCAAGGAGTTCTACTTCGGCGATCGCGACCGCACCGGGCTGCACGAGATGACGCAGCAGGACATCGACGCGCGGGACTCGTGCACCATTCCGCTCGACGGTGCGGAGAAGGAGGGGACCAACGACGCGCAGGTCACCGTGCGCGTCGGGCGCTACGGGCCCTACCTCGAGCGCGGCGAGCAGCGCGCGGCGATCCCCGAGGACCTACCCCCCGACGAGCTCGACTTGAAGCGAGCGCTCGAGCTCCTCGAGCAGGGGTCCGGGCCGCGCGAGCTGGGCGTCGATCCCGGCACTGGCAAGCCGGTGTTGCTGCGCAGCGGCCGCTTCGGTCCGTACGTCCAGCTCGGCGATGCCGAAGGGGACGAGAAGCCGAAGATGAAGTCGCTGCTGCCGGGTATGACGCCCGACACCGTCACGCTCGAGCAGGCGGCCCGCCTGCTGTCGCTGCCGCGCGACGTCGGCGTCGACCCCGAGAGCGGCGAGATGGTGGTCGCCGACTACGGCCGCTACGGTCCGTACCTCAAGCGGGGCACCGAGACCCGGAGCCTGGAGCGGACCGAGGACGTGTTCGAGATCGGCCTCGAGGCGTCGGTCGCGAAGCTGCGCGAGCTGGGCGCCGACCCGGCGGGGAACGTCGTCAAGTTGATGGCGGGCCGCTACGGTCCATACGTGACCGACGGCACCACCAACGCCTCGCTGCCGCGCGGCGCCGATCCCGGCACGGTGACGATCGCGAACGC
>DATAFT010000510.1:0-4438 GCA_036257295.1 Thermoanaerobaculia bacterium | reverse complement strand
CTACGTCGAGCCGCTCCAGCCCGACGTCGTCGAGTCGATCCTCGCCGTCGAGCGGCCCGACGCCATCCTGCCCACGGTGGGCGGCCAGACCGGGATCAACCTCACCATGGCGCTCCACGACCGCGGTGCACTCGAGCGGTATGGCGTCGAGCTCCTCGGTGCCGACGTCAAGGCGCTCAAGCTCGGCGAGGACCGCCTGCTGTTCAAGGAGGCGATGGAGGAGGTCGGGCTCAAGGTCCCCAAGAGCGGCCTGGTCAGGAGCCTCGAGGAGGCGCGGCTCATCGTCGCCCAGCTCGGCTATCCGCTCATCGTCCGGCCCAGCTTCACGCTCGGCGGCGAGGGCGGCGGCGTGCTCTACAACCGCGACGAGCTCGACGAGGTGGTGGGTTTCGCCCTCAAGGCGAGCCCGGTGCACCAGGTGCTGCTCGAGCAGTCGGTCCTGGGGTGGAAGGAGTTCGAGCTCGAGGTGATGCGCGATCGCATGGACAACGCGATCGTGGTGTGCTCGGTCGAGAACGTCGACCCGATGGGTGTCCACACCGGCGACTCGATCACGGTGGCGCCGCAGCAGACGCTCTCCGACCGCGAGTACCAGGAGATGCGCGACGACGCCTTCAAGGTGATCCGCCGCGTCGGCGTCGCCACCGGCGGCTCCAACATCCAGTTCGCTGTGAGTCCGACCACCGGCGAGCGCGTGGTGATCGAGATGAACCCGCGCGTGTCGCGCTCCTCGGCGCTGGCGTCGAAGGCGACCGGGTTCCCGATCGCCAAGATCGCGGCGCTCCTCGCGGTCGGCTACACCCTGGACGAGATCCCCAACGACATCACCGGCAAGACCTACGCCGCGTTCGAGCCGACCCTCGACTACACCGTGGTCAAGATCCCGCGCTGGGCGTTCGAGAAGTTCCCGGCGGCGCCGTCGACGCTCGGCACCTCGATGAAGTCGGTGGGCGAGGTCATGGCGATCGGCGGCACCTTCCGCGAGGCGCTGCAGAAAGCGATTGCCTCGCTCGAGCTCGACGGCAGCCCCTACAAGCGCGAGGCCAAGCTCGCCGACCCGGTGCAGCTGCGCCGCCGGCTCACCGAGCCCAACTGGGAGCGCATCTTCGCGATCTTCGCCGCGCTGCGGCAGGGCTGGACGGTGGCCGAGATCGCCGAGGCGACCTCGATCGACCCGTGGTTCTTGCGCGAGATTCGCGAGATCGTCGAGCTCGAAAGCGAGCTCGCCTGCTGGGACATCGACACCGTTCCGGGCGCGCTGCTGCGGCGCGCCAAGCGCTGGGGCACCACCGACGAGCGGCTCTCGGGCCTGCTCGATTGCGCGACCGAGGAGATCGTCTCGCGGCGCAAGGAGCACGGCATCGTCCCGGTCTTCAAGCGCATCGACACCTGCGCCGCCGAGTTCCCTGCGCTCACGCCGTACATGTACTCGACCTACGCGCAGGAGGACGAGAGCGCGCCCACCGATCGTCCCAAGATCCTGATCCTGGGCTCGGGGCCCAACCGGATCGGACAGGGCATCGAGTTCGACTACTGCTGCGTGCACGCCGCGTTCGCGCTGTCGAAGCTCGGCTACGAGACCATCATGGTCAACTGCAACCCGGAGACGGTGTCGACCGACTACGACACCTCCGACCGGCTCTACTTCGAGCCGCTCACGCTCGAGCACGTGCTCGGCGTGGTCGAGCGCGAGCAGCCGGTCGGCGTGGTGGTCCAGCTCGGCGGGCAGACGCCGCTCAAGCTGGCGCACGGGCTCGAGGCCGCCGGCGTGCGGATCCTGGGGACGTCGCCCGACGCGATCGACCTGGCCGAGGATCGCCGCCGGTTCGGCGCGCTGCTGCGCGAAGAGGGCATCCGCCAGCCCGAGCACGGCTCGGCCACCTCGATGGCCGAAGCGCGCGCGGCGGCGGAGTCGATCGGCTACCCGGTGATGGTGCGGCCGAGCTACGTGCTGGGCGGCCGCGCCATGCGGATCTGCCACGACGAGGCAACGCTGGTGGGCTACATGAACGACGCCGCCGAAGTGTCGGCCGGCCATCCGGTGCTGCTCGACCGCTTCCTCGAGGACGCCGTCGAGGTCGATCTCGATCTGCTGTGCGACGGCAAGCGCGCTGTGGTGTGCGGCATCCTGCAGCACATCGAGGAGGCCGGCATCCACTCCGGCGACTCGGCCGCGGTGCTGCCGCCCTACAGCGTCTCGCCGGCGAACATCGACTCGATGCGCGACGTCGCGCTGCGCCTGGCAGTGCGGCTCGGCGTGGTCGGCTTGATGAACGTGCAGTTCGCGGTGCGGCGGGGCGAGGTGTTCGTGCTCGAGGTCAACCCGCGCGCCTCGCGCACGGTGCCGTTCATCGCCAAGGCGGTCGGCGTGCCGCTGGTGGCGCTGGCGTCGCAGCTCATGGTGGGGAAGACACTCGAGGAGATCGGTTTCACCGAGGAGCCGGCGGTGCCGGCGGTGTTCGTCAAGGCGCCGGTGTTTCCGTTCAACCGGTTCCCCGGCGTCGATCCGGTGCTCGGCCCCGAAATGAAGTCGACCGGCGAGGTGATGGGGTGGAGCCCCGACTTCGGGTCGGCGTTCGCCAAGGCGCTGCTCGGCGCCGGCGTGCGACTGCCGGCCAAGGGCGCGGCGTTCCTCTCGGTGCACGATCGCGACAAGCCGGGACTGCTGCCGGTGGCGCGGCGACTCGCGGAGCTCGGCTTCGATCTGCTCGCCACCTGGGGCACCGCAGAGTTTCTGCAGGAGCGCGGCCTGAAGGTGCGCCCCGTCAACAAGGTGCACGAGGCGCGGCCGCACGTGGGCGATCACCTGATCAACGGCGACATCCACCTGATCGTCAACACGCCGATGGGCCGCGAGTCGTTCGAGGACGACGCGCACATCCGCACCACGGCGCTGCGGCTCGACATCCCCTGCATCACCACGCTCTCGGGAGCGACCGCGGCGGTCGAGGGGATCGCGGCGCAGCGGGCCAATCCCGGGTTCGACGTGCGATCGCTGCAGTCGCTGGTCGCGGCCAACGGCGCGACGGCGGCGCGGTCGTCGAATGAACCGGCGGTGTTCGTTCCCTCGAGCGGGTCCTGACCGTCTAGCGCTCGGCAGCGGCTCCGCCGTTCGGGACCTCCTCGCCGCCGCCGCGGCGGAGGTCGAACGCGAGCACCGTCGAGTGCGGCGCGCCCGGAGTCACCTGGTAGCGCTTCCGTAGCAGCGCGAGCACTCGATCGCGAACCGCCTGCGTGTTGTAGTCGCGCGCGGCGGCGTAGATCGCGCGGTCGCCCAATCCGTCTCGCCAGACCGGCTTGCGTTTCAGCAGGTACGCTTCACTCGCGGCGAATACTGGCGTCTCCGGCGCGGCGTGCCACAACACTCGCGGCAGGATTCCGGCGTTGACGCTGTCCACCAGCAGGGGTCGGCTCGCGACCGACGTCAGGCTGTCGTCGCCGGCTCCCTCGAGCTGGCGCGGCCAGCTCCAGGCCGTCACTGGCAGCGCGAGGCAGAGCGCGCAGGCCAGCCATCGGCCGGGCCCTCTTCGCCACAGCGAGGCGATCACCACTATGCTGAGCAGCGGCCACACCATCGCCAGATCGCGTGGGCGCATCGCGTGGTATGGCGTCAGCATTGACACGTAGAGGACCACGATGGCGCTCCAGATCAGGAGCACCACGACGACCAACGACGCGAGCGACGCGAAGCCTGCGCCGTCGCCGTCGCCTCGACGCCAGCGTCGCGCCATGCCGATGAGCAACGCCGCAGCGGCGAGCAACGCCAACGCCCAGATTGCCCGAGTGAGCCCGGTGCCCCCGAAGTCGGCGACCGTCGCGATCACTTTCCTCGTTCGCCACACAGCCTTGCCCCAATCCCACGGCGGTGTCTTCCCCTGCGATCGCGTGAAGGAGTGGAGGACGTACGGGTGTAGCAACAGGTGGCCCACCACCGCGCCGGCGCCGATGGCCACCTCGAGGGCGAGTCGGCGGCCCCGCGGCGAGCGGCGCAGCCGCCACAGCGCGACCAAGCCTCCCGCCGCGACCAGCAGGAGGAAGTGATAGTGCGTGAGCAGCCCGCCAGCCGTGATCACCGCCAGCGCGAAGTGCTCCCATGCCGCCGGCGAGCGCTGGGGCTCCGCGATCGTGAGGATCAACAGGATGAAAGCGACCGCGAACAGGGCGAGCAGCTCGTACTGCCGCGCGATGAGAGTAATGCTGAGCGTCGCCGGGCTGAGCGCCCAGGTCAACGCTCCGACGCTCGCCGCGGCGCGGTTCGGCGAGAAGCGCCGGCCGAGGACGTAGACCAGCACGACCGTTCCCGCCGAGATCAGGACGTTGAGCGACGGTCCCGAGCGTACCGTGACGCCGAACGCGATCAGCCAGAGATGGAGGAGCCAGAAGTAGAGCGGAGGATGGATGTCGCGTTCGCCGAGGTCACGACCGATGCGCTGGAAGC
>DATAFT010000502.1:0-2828 GCA_036257295.1 Thermoanaerobaculia bacterium | reverse complement strand
GCAGGAACGCCAGGTGACCATCGGCGACGAGACGCGTCTGCTGCCGGACCCGTTCCTCGTCCTCGCCACCCAGAACCCGATCGAGCAGGAAGGGACCTATCCGCTGCCCGAAGCGCAGGTCGACCGCTTCATGCTCAAGATCAAGGTCTCGTATCCGAAGCGTGAGGAGGAGGTCGAGATCATGCGGCGCATGGCGGCGCGCCACCAGCCCGAGCTCCATCCGGTGGTCTCGCTGGCCGACATCCGTCGCGTGCGCGAGGTGGCCGACGCCGTCTACCTCGATCCCAAGGTCGAGGAGTACATCCTCGACGTCGTGCTGGCGACCCGCGAGCCGCGCGCCTTTCGCCTCGAGCGCCTCGAGACCCTGATCGAGTACGGCGCGTCGCCGCGCGCCACCATCTACCTGGCGCAGGCGGCCAAGGTACACGCCTTCATGGAAGGGCGCACCTACGTCACGCCGCAGGATGTGAAGACGATCGGTCCCGACGTGCTGCGTCACCGGGTGCTGCTCTCCTACGAGGCGGAGGCTCAGGACCTCGACTCCGATTCGCTGTTGCGCGACATCTTCAACACCGTCGACGTCCCCTAGCCGGGCGGTGCGAAAGTCAGTGTTGCACCGCCCGGCTAGGCTCACATTGGGCGATCCGATCCGGCAGACCGGATCGGTCGCCTAGAGCGCACGGCCGTGGCCAGGACCGTCTCGTCGCCGCGTAACGAAGGCGCCCCCCAGTCGTCGGGTCTGTCCCCAGAGCTGTTCGCCAAGATCCGCGGCATCCAGATCCGCGCGCAACGCCTCGTCACCGACCTCTTCGCCGGCGAGTACGAGAGCGCGTTCAAGGGCCGCGGCATGGAGTTCGAGCAGGTGCGCGAGTACCAGCCGGGCGACGACCTGCGCTTTATCGACTGGAACGTCACCGCGCGCATGGACCACCCCTACGTCAAGCAGCACCGCGAGGAGCGCGAGCTCACCGTGATGCTGCTGGTCGACACCAGCGCGTCGACCGACTTCGGCAGCACCGACAAGCTGAAGAGCGAGGTCGCGGCCGAGGTGGCTGCGCTGCTCGCCTACACCGCGATCAAGAGCCACGATCGGGTCGGGCTGATCGCCTTCTCCGATCAGGTCGAGCTCTACATTCCACCGAAGAAGGGTCGCGGCCACGTCTGGCGCGTCATCCGCGCGATCCTCACGCTCGAGCCGTCGCACCGCGGCACCGATCTCGGCGCGGCACTCGACTACCTCGGGCGGGTGAGCCGTCGTCGCGCGGTGGCGTTCCTGATCTCGGACTTCTGGGACGGCGGCTTCGACGATCGCCTGCGCGTCGCCGCCCGCCGTCACGATCTCACTGCGATTCCGGTGCTCGACCGGCGTGAGGCCGAGCTGCCGCCGGTGGGGATCGTCGAGCTGCGGGACGCCGAGACTGGAGAGGTGGTGTGGCTCGACACCTTCGATCGCAAGGGCGTAGCCGACTATCGCGAGCGCAGCCGTCGCCAGCGGGCGGAGCGCACCGAGCTGCTGCGCTCCTGCCGCGTGGGTGAGATCGAGCTATGGACCGACGAGGCCTACGTCGACGCCATCGTCCGCTACTTCCGCGCGCGCGAGCGGCGTCAGGGGAGGGGGCGGTGAGGCGGGGGATCGTCGCGCTCGCCGTCGCAGCGATCGCTCTTCTCGCCGGCTGCGCCGAGAGCCATGAGGAGGCGAGCCGCCTGCAGGGCCGAGCCGAGGCCACCGCCACGGTCGACCGCAAGGACATCGCCTTCGGCGACGACCTAACACTCACGCTCGAGGTCCGCTCCGATCCTGCGTTCGAGATCGAGCTGCCGCGCACCAGCGAGTTCGACGGCTTCCGGCTCATCGACTCCGGCAGCACCGACTCGGAGATCGACGGCGTGCTGGTCGAGCGACGCTGGCTCCGGCTGCGCGCCGAGCGCGCCGGCCCGCAGACGCTCCCGGCGCTCGAGGTGCGCTACCGGCCGGCGGCGGCAGGCTCGAAGGCGAGCACGACCAGCGATGCGACCGCGAAGGACGCCGGCGCGGACTGGAAGACAGTTTCGACCGCGCCGATCTCGTTCGACGTGCGCTCGCTCCTCCCGGCGGGCGATCAACCGCCGCAGATCCGCGAGATCAAACCCTTGCAGCCCATCCAGCGCGCACGGCCGTGGCTGTGGATCGCGGTCGCGACCGCGCTGGTGCTGGTGCTGGCGGCCGCGCTCGCTTACTGGTGGCGCCGCCGCCGCGCGCCAGAAGAGACGCTGCCGCAGGTGCCTGCTGTGCCCGCTCACGAGATCGCGCTGGCGGCGCTCGACCGGCTGGCTGCCAGCGAACCGATCGGGGATGCCGCGGTTCGCCGCTACTACTTCGCGCTGTCGGAGATCATCCGCGCCTACATCGAGGGACGGTTCGGGCTCAACGCGACCGATCTCACCACCGAGGAGATCGTGGCGTCGCTCGATCGCCGCGATGTTCCCGACCTTCCCGAGGCGCCCGCGCGCGGTCTGCGCGCATTCCTCTCCGACACCGACGCGGTGAAGTTCGCGGCGCACCGGCCGCAGCGCGCGGAGATCGGTGCCGTCCTCGACTGGGCTCGGCGCTTCGTCGAGATGACGCGACAGATCGAGCCGGCGGCGGGGACAGTCGAAGCGTCACGGGAGGCGGCGTGAGCTGGCCCATCCCCGGTTGGGGTGGGGGCGGCTTCGAAGATCTGTGGCTGCTGTGGGTCCTCGCGCCGCTCTACGCGCTGTGGGTCGCGCTCTGGGTCCTGCTGCCGCGCTGGCGCCGCCACCGCGGCCGTACCGCGGCGATCCGGTTCCCGACCCTGGCGCAGGCGCGC
>DATAFT010000488.1:0-18028 GCA_036257295.1 Thermoanaerobaculia bacterium | reverse complement strand
GGAAGCGCTCCGGCGTCGAGAAGAACCGCGGTTGATCGGCTGATGCGCCGCTGAGCCTGCGAGCCACGGGCCGATCCTACGACCGCCGGCCGTTCGACGTCTCGCCGTGGCGCGTCGTTTGCTAGCTTGGAAGGCGATGGGACTCGACGAATACCGGAGCAAGCGCGACTTCGAGAGCACCCGCGAGCCGCGCGGGAAAGTGGTGCGCCGCCGTGGCAAGGCGCTCCAGTACGTCATCCAGAAGCACGCAGCCCGCAACCTCCACTACGACTTCCGGCTCGAGCTCGACGGCGTGCTCAAGAGCTGGGCCGTGCCGAAAGGGCCCAGCCTGGTTCCCACCGAGCGCCGGATGGCGGCACAGGTCGAGGATCACCCACTGGATTACGGCGGTTTCGAGGGGGTCATCCCGAAGGGCGAATACGGCGGCGGATCGGTGGTGGTATGGGACCGCGGTACCTGGGAGCCAGTCGGCGATCCTCGCGCCGGCCTCGCCAAGGGCGACATCACCTTCACGCTGAACGGCGAGAAGCTGCGCGGCCGCTGGCACCTGGTGCGGATGCGCTCGCGCAACGGCAACCGCCGCAAGCCGGCCTGGCTCCTGATCAAGGGGCGCGACGAGGAAGCGCGCGAGACGGGCTCGACGCCGATCACGGAGAGCGCGCCCGCGAGCGTGCTCAGCGGACGCGACACCGGCGACGTCGCTCGCGACGCTGACCGCGTGTGGTCGAGTGAGCGCGGCGAAGTGGACCTGACGGTCGATCCGAGCGGTGCGCCGAGCGCGCGGCGCGCAGCGCTGCCCAAGACGCTCGAGCCTCAGCTCGCGACGCTGGTGGACGCTGCGCCCGACGGCGACGAGTGGATCCACGAGCTCAAGCTCGACGGCTATCGCCTGCTCGGTCGGATCGAGCGTGGCAAGGCGCGGCTGATCACCCGCGGCGGTCTCGACTGGACCGATCGCTTCTCGCCTCTCGCGGCGGCGCTCGCGAAGCTGCCACTCGAGTCCGCGCTGTTCGACGGCGAGGCGGTCGTGCTCGACGACCGCGGGCGCACGAGCTTCCAGGCGCTGCAGGAAGCACTGAGCGAGAACCGCGGCGCAGCTCTACACTTGTTCCTCTTCGATCTGCTGTATCTCGACGGGTATGACCTTCGCCGGACGCCCCTGGTCGAGCGCAAGGCTCTGCTCGCCCGCCTCCTCGCCAACACCACCAGCGCGTCGCCGCTCCACTACAGCGACCACGTGCGAGGCGACGGCGCGGCGTTCTTCGAGCGCGCCTGTCAGAGCGGCGTCGAAGGCGTGGTCTCGAAGCGCGCCGACGCTCGCTACGAATCGGGCCGCACCCGCAGCTGGCTCAAGACCAAGTGCACGCGGCGCCAGGAGCTGGTCGTTGTCGGCTGGAGCGAACCGTCGGGCTCACGCGTCGGGTTGGGCGCGCTGCTGCTCGGAGCCCGCGACGAAGAAGGCGTCCTGCGGTTCGCCGGCAAGGTGGGCACCGGCTTCGACACCAAGACGCTGGCGCGGCTGCGCGAGCAGCTCGGCCGGATCGAGCGAACGACCTCGCCGGTCACCGGAGCGCCGCGCGCGCGCCGGGTGCACTGGGTCGAGCCGCGACTGGTTGCGGAGATCGAGTTCACCGAGTGGACGCGCGACGGCAAGGTCCGTCATCCGCGGTTCCTCGGATTGCGCGAGGACAAGCGAGCGGAGGAGGTCCGCGTGGAGCGCGAGCTGCCGGCGCGAGCGATCGTCGAGGCATCGCCCGCCAAACCGTCGCCCGCCAAGAAGACCGGCGCCTCGGCGACGGCGCCGCCGCCGATTGTTTCCGAGGTGGCCGGCGTGCGTCTCTCGACGCCCGATCGCGTCTACTTCCCGGAGAACGGGGTCACCAAGAGCGAGCTCGCGCAGTACTACGAGCGCATGGCCGATCGCGTGCTTCCCGGGTTGGTGCATCGTCCCTTGAGCCTGGTGCGCTGTCCCGAGAGCCGAGCCGAGTGCTTCTACCAGAAGCACGCCAACCGCAGCATCCCCAAGATCGTGCCGCGCGTGACGGTGAGGAAGGGGGAGGCGTACGCGATGATCACCGATCTGCCGTCGTTGATCGCGCTGGTGCAGGTGGGGGTGCTCGAGTTCCACGTGTGGGGAGCGCGCGCCGACCGTCTCGACCGGCCCGACCTGCTCATCTTCGACCTCGATCCCGATCCGTCGGTGTCCTGGCGCGACCTGGCCGACACCGCGCTCGTGTTGCGCGGCGTGCTCGAGGAGCTGGGACTCGTCCCTTTCGTCCGCACCACCGGCGGCAAGGGTCTCCATCTGGTGGCGCCGATAGAGCGTCGCTCGGAGTGGGAGGACGTCAAGAGCTTCGCCGAGGCGATCACGCTCCAACTCGTCCACGCCGCGCCCGATCGCTACACCGCGGAGATCGCCAAGGCGAAGAGACGAGGGAAGATCTACATCGACTACCTGCGCAACGATCGTGAGTCGACCGCGATCGCGTCGTGGTCGGCGCGCGCGAGAGAGGGAGCTCCGGTCGCCGCGACGCTGTTCTGGGACGAGCTCGAGAGTCCGGAACGACCGGTGTGGAACGTCAGGAACGCCCCAGCGCGGCTCGACCTTACCGATCCCTGGGCCGACTTCGAAAAAGCGCGGCGTCCGCTCACCAGCGCGATGCGCAAGCGCGTCGGCAGCTAGCGAGCGGCTTCCAGTAGCACCGCGTCGAGGTTGGTCTCGACCGGAGCCAGCGTGGCGCGGTGACGCTCGGCCTCGCGCACGAGCTCGGCGATCACCTCGGGATGATCCTTGGCGACGTCGAACTGCTCCCCCGGATCGAGCCCCAGGTGATAGAGCGCGGGCGGCTCGTGCGCCTCGACCTCGTCCGTGCCGTAGCCGGACCTGGTCTTCCAGTGCGCCTTCCACCAGCCCTTGCGCAGCGCGAAGAGCTGCGCGCCGCGATAGAAGAAGTGCGCGTCGCGGCGGCTCGGCCCACCGCCGAACAGGATGGGCGCCATGTCCACGCCGTCGATCACGCGGTCGGTCGGCACCGGAACGCCGGCGAGAGTGAGACCGGTCACGAACAGATCCATCGTCGCCGACAACTCCTGGCTCACGACCCCCGGCGCCACGCGTCCGGGCCACCAGGCGATCGCGGGCTCGCGCATGCCGCCTTCCCAGGTGCTGCCCTTCCCTTCGCGCAGCAGCCCGGCGCTGCCGCCCTGCTCCTTCATCCGGAGCCAGGGCCCGTTGTCGCTGGTGAAGAACACCAGCGTGCGCTCGGCCAGGCCCTGCTCGCGCAGCGTCGCGAGAACGCGTCCCACCGACCAGTCGAGCTCCTCCACCACGTCGCCGTAGATCCCGCGCGCGCTCTTGCCCTTGAAGTCCGCCGAGGCGAACAGCGGAACGTGCGGCATGGTGTGCGCGAGGTAGAGGAAAAACGGCCGCTCGCGATTGGCCTTGATGAAGTCGACCGCCGCTTCGGTGTAGCGCTTGGTGAGGGTGGCCTGCTGCGCCGGCCGTTCGACGATCGCTTCGTCGCGCATCAGCGGAACGTTGAAGTGCTCGATCACCGGATCGGGCACCGAGGACGCGGTGGCCGGCGCGCTCGCGATCCGATCCATGTCGTTGCTGTAAGGAATGCCGAAGTAGCTGTCGAAGCCCTGGCGCGTCGGCAGGTACTGCGGCAGGTGGCCGAGGTGCCACTTGCCGACGCAAGCTGTGGCGTAGCCTTTGGTCTTGAGACCTTCGGCCAGCGTGATCTCGTCGGGCGGCAGCCCCAGCGAGGAGTTGGGATAGAGCACGCGCCGGCCGTCGCTGGTCATCCCGTTGCGTACCGGCAGTCGGCCGGTGAGCAGCGCGGCTCGGCTCGGCGTGCAGACCTCGGCCGCCGAATAGAACTGCGTGAGCTTCATGCCCTCGGCCGCCATGCGGTCGAGGTTCGGAGTGCGGATGGTCGGGTTGCCGTAGCAGCCGAGGTCGCCGTAGCCGAGGTCGTCGGCGAAGATGATGACCAGGTTGGGCGGCGCGGACGATCGAGGCTGCGCGGCGACCCGCGTCGCCGCCACCGCCGCAGCGACGATCGCGATCGAGAGAGCGAACGACGAGAAACGTGGCACCGCTGATTGCATCCGAGGATGGTATTCCATCGCGCCGGCGCGCGGTGGCGCCACGTCTCGGGTCGGGCTAGCAAGGCGTGGTGAATACCACGCCCTGCTAGCTGATCACTCTGGCGCCGAGGACGGCGCTATGGCTTGGGCGCGACGATGTCCTTCTTCATGCCGCCGATGGCGGCGCGGACCTCGTCCTGTTCCGCCTTCGGCACCTTGAACTTGTCGAGCGTCGCGTTGAGGAGCTTGACCGCGGTGTCCCAGTCGGCATCGGTGATGGCCAGTCCCTCGTGCGCCGTCTTCATGTCATGGCCGATGTAGATGCACGGGCCGCCGGTGGCGGCGCAGAGCTGATCGACCACCAGTTGACGGATGCGGCCCAGGTGTTCCTTGTTGGTCCCGACGAAGAAGCGGCCGAGACTGGGATCGGCCGCGAGTCGGCCGAGGAAGTCGTCGGTGACGGCGGCGAGGGCGTCATACCCCCCGAGCCGCTTGTAGAGCGTCGGTTTGGTCTCCTGTCCCAGCGCCACCGTCGCTGACGCCAGAGCCACGCCGGCGAGGACCGCGCCGATCACGAACGTGCGAACGGTTCTCTCGACTCTCATTCCTTCCTCCTCGAACGTCGGAATGCAGTTGCCGATGGACTCCCTACCAGGAGCAGTAGGCAACCCGCCTCGGATCAGTTCGGTCGACCTAAGTTAACCTTAGTCTCCCATGAGAGAGGTGCGATCCGCCCTGGCGCTGCTGCTCGTGCTCGCCCTGCCCGCCGGTGCCGGCGCGCCGACGGTCACTGTCTACGAGCACGTCGACCTCGGCGGCAAGAGCCTGACCGTCAGCGGCGCCATTCCGAGACTCGATCCGTCCTGGAACGACCAGGCATCCTCTCTCGAGATCGCCGGCGGCGCCTGGGAGCTCTGCCGTCACTACGACTACGTCGACTGTCGCGTCTTCGACGCCGATGCGACCGACCTCCGGGCCATCGGTTGGAACGACGCGATCTCGTCGCTGCGGCCGGTGGCGATCGCGCCGCCCTCATCGGGAGCGCCGGAGAGCACACCTGCCGGCGCTGCCGCTCGGGCGTCCATGAAGAAGGCGGCCGACTTCGCGGGGCAGCCGGCGACGGTCAAGGGCTACCTCGACTTCCGCAGGGACGACGCGTTGGTGGTGGAAGGCCAGCGCTTGGTCAGCACTCCGTCGACCAAGTTTCACGGCGCCGGTGAAGCGAGGTCGCCCTCGAGCATCCCGCTCGGCTACCAGGTCGAGGCATCGGGAGTGCGCCGCGCCGACGGCGCCATCGCGCTCGCGCGGCTCGACGCCAAGCCCAACGGCCAGCAGATGTTCGAGAGCGACGTCAAGAAGGCCACCGACGATCTCGAGGCGACCTGGCGGGCCAGGGGAGAGATGCTCACCGCCGCCCCCGACGGCGGCGTTGCGAGCCTGGGCAAGATGCGCGACAGCGGCCCCGAATACGATCGCGCGCGCCGCGTGGTCGATCGGGTGCTGCCGCCGTACCTCCCGGAGGACGCGGTGCGCGTCTACGTTATCGAGAACAAAGAGTGGAACGCGATGGCGATGGGGAACTACTCGATCTACGTCTTCACCGGCATCATGGGCGACCTCGACGACGACGAGCTCGCGCTGGTGATCGGCCACGAGATCGCGCACGCGTCGCACGAGCACACGCGCAAGCAGCAGAAGCGTGGGCTGCTCACCAGCCTGCTCGCGGTCTCGGCCGGCGTGGTGGCCCAGGAGGCGCTCGAGAGCGACGAGGCGACGGTGGCGGGGATCCTCACCGGCCTCGGCGCGGTCGCGTTCGCCAACGGCTACTCGCGCGAGCAGGAGGACCAGGCCGATCGCGTCGGCATGCGCTACGCGTACGAGGGCGGCTACGACGTGAGCAAGGGGCCGGGATTGTGGAAGAAGTTCGCCGACAAGTACGGCGAGGCCGGCAAGACCCAGAACATCCTGTTCGGCGATCACTCGCGGTCGAGCGTACGCGCGGCCGCGCTCGACCTGGAGATTGCGCTCAACTACGCGGCTGAATGAGCCGGGGAGATTTCTCGATGCTTCGTCACGCCATGCTCATTGGAACGATCGCCGCCGGCGCTCTCGACGCCGCGGCAGCGCCGGCTCAAGTCGTCATGAGCCGGACCGGCAACTCCAGGCTCCAGGTTCCCGACAGCGCCAACGCAGCAAGCGAAACCGCCCGCCGAGAGGAGACCAGCGACGTGACCAAGAATGACGGACCGCTTCATCTCGGAATCGTGCTCTACCCCGGCTTCGAGCCGCTCGACGTGTTCGGACCGCTCGAGATGTTCATGAACGTGGGCTCCGAGCGCCTGCGCATCCACATGATCGCGGAGCATGCCGGCCTGGTGCCGTCGAGCACCGGCGGCTACGCGTCGTCGATCGCGCCCAAGGTCGAAGCCACCGTCTCGCTCGCCGACGCGCCACCACTCGACATCATCATGGTGCCGGGCGGGTTCGGAACGATGCAACAGCTCCAGAACGCAACGCTGCTCGCCTGGCTGCGCGAGCGCGCGGCGACGGCGCGTTTCACGACCTCGGTGTGCTCGGGCTCGGCGATCCTGGCCAAGGCCGGCATCCTCGACGGCAAGAAGGCCACCAGCAACAAGCAGATGTTCAGTTTTCTCGCGTCGCAGGGACCCGCGGTCGACTGGCAGAAGAGCGCGCGCTGGGTCGAGGATGGAGCCGTCATCACTTCGTCCGGCGTCTCGGCCGGTATCGACATGGCTTTGTCGGTGATCGCGAAGCTGTTCGGCACCGAGACCGCGGAGCAGATCGCGGCCGGCACCGAATACGAGTGGCATCGCGATCCGACCGAGGACCCGTTCACGCAGTACCTGGATCAGGGGCTGCAAGGACTGACCGCGACCACCGGTCAGGATCGGTGACACATGACGCTCGCATGCATCGTGGTCGCCTCGACTCTCGCGCTGGCAGCCCAGGACCCGCAGCGACCCGCGTCGCCGCCGGTGGGTGCGGACGGTCAGCTCCGCGCTCAACCCGCCAACTGGACCCAGGCGATCGAGCCGTTCGCGATCGCCGGCGGGCTCTACTGGGTAGGGTCGGCCGACTTGTCCTCGTACCTGTTCACCAGCGACGCCGGGCACATCCTGATCGACGCGCCGCTCGAGGAGAACGTCGACCTGGTGCTGCGCAACGTCGAGAAGCTCGGGTTCAAACCGAAAGACATCAAGATCGTGCTGGCGAGCCACGGGCACTTCGACCACACCGGCGGGATGGCGACCATGCTCGAGCGCACCGGCGCTCAGCTGCTGCTCTCGCCCGAAGAGGCGAAGCTGGTCGGCGCCGGCGGTAAAGGTGACTTTTTCCTCGCCGACCGCGCCGCCTACAAGCCGGCTCAGGCCGCGCGAACGCTCCGTCACCTCGAGACGGTGCGCGTCGGCGACCGGGAGCTGACCGCTCACTTCACGCCCGGTCACACCAGGGGCTGCACGTCGTGGAGCGGCACCGTCAAGATCGCGGGACGCGATCGAAATTTCGTCTCGATCTGCAGCCTCACCGTCCTTCCCGGCTACGTGCTCGCCGGCGACAAGCCTTCGTATCCCGGGATCGCCCGCGACTATTGCTCCAGCGTCGCTCATTTGCGGACGCTGACGCCCGACGTCTTTCTGGCGTCGCACGGCTCGTTCATCGGTCTGGCGGACAAGGTGGCGAAGCTCGACGCCGGTGACGCGAGCGCCTTCGTCGATCCCGGCGGCTACGAGGCTTATCTCGACCGCTCGCAGCAGCAGATCGAGAAGACGCTGGCCGATCAAGGCGCTGCCGGCGGTTGCGAGCGCGTGCTCGCGGGAAACTGACGAAGCCGGCGGGCGCCGGACTTCCTGCGCGCATGAACATCCTCGACGAGCTGCGCATGTACGCGCGCCTCGGCGTGAAGCTCCCGCGCTTCTTGCGCGCCCGCGACACGCTCGAGCAGGGCCGTCTGCGTCTGCGCCACGATCTGGCCCACCGCGAGGAGAACTTCCTCCGCCTGGCCGAGCAGTGCATCTACCGCTATCCCGCGAGCCCCTACCTGCCGCTGCTGCGTCACGCAGGTTGCGAGCTCGCCGACCTGCGTGCGCTGGTCGGCCGGGAGGGCCTCGACGGCGCGCTGCGCAGTCTGCGCGACCAGGGGGTGTACGTCAGCTTCGAGGAGTCGAAGGGGCGCGAGCCGATCGTGCGCGGCTCGTTGCGCTACCAGGCCGATGTCGGCGACTTCGACAATCCGCGCGGCAGCAAGCACCTCGAAGGAGCGACCAGCGGCACCACCGGCGCTCGTTCGCGCATGCCGTTCGATCTCGACTACATCGCGTACCAGTCACCGATCCTGATGTTGATCCAGGAGGCCCAGGGCCTCCACCGCGTGCCGCGGGTCGGAGTCCGAGGGTCGCTCCCGGAGTCGCCCGGTTTCGGCGGCAGCCTTCGCGGCGCGCGCCACGGTTGGCTTCCCGAGCGCTGGTTCGCCCCGGTGCTCGATCCGCCGCGGCGAACGGAGCTCCGCTTCCGGCTCGCGCACGACTACGTGATGACGGTGGCCTGGCTGTGCGGCGTGCGGATGCCGCGACCGGAGCCGATCCGCATGGACCAGGTCGCCATCGTCGCCCGCTGGGCGCGCGACGCCGTCGCTCGCGCCGGCGGAAGCGTCGTCGACTGCACGCCGAGCATGGCGCTGCGCATCGTCGAGGCCGCCAGAGCCGAAGGCATCGAGCTCGGCCGCGTGATCTTCCGCACCAACGGCGAAGCGATGACGCCGGCCAAGCGCGCGAGCATCGAGCAGAGCGGCGCGCGAGTCGTCATCGACTACCAGATCAGCGGGATGGCGGGGGTGGGCTATGGCTGCCTCGCTCCCGCCGACGCCAACGATCAGCATCTGCTCACGCACCATCTCGCGGTCATCCAGGCGCCGCGCGCGGTAGGCAGCACCACGGTCGACGCCCTGCTCTACACCTCGCTCCTGCCCAACGCCCCGCGCATCTCGCTCAACGTCGAGAGCGACGACTACGGCGTGCTCGAGGAGCGAAGCTGCGGCTGTCCACTCGAGGCCCTGGGTCTGCTCACCCACGTGCGCGGCGTGCGCAGCTTCAAGAAGCTCACCGCCGAAGGCGTGACGCTGGTCGGCAGCGACATGGAGCGCGTCATCGAGAGCGTGCTCCCCGCTCGATTCGGCGGCAGCGCGCTCGACTACCAGCTCGCCGAGGAGGAGGACGAGCGAGGCTTCACGCGCATCGTCATTCGCGTCAACCCCCGGCTCGACATCCGCGACGAGACGGAGCTGGTCCGCGCCGTGCTCGACGGTTTGACGGAGGCCAGCATCAGCGCCGACCTGGCCGGTCGACTGTGGAGCCAGGCGAACGCGATCCTGGTGCGCCGCGAGGAGCCGCGCACGGGCGGCGGTGGCAAGCTGATGCCGCTGCACCTGCACTAGCTAGTTGGCGGCGCGCGGCACGTAGGCGCGGAACTTGCCGCCCGGACGGTGCTCGATGTCGCCCACGATCTCGCAGCGCACCGACCACGGCAGCGATCGATCGCCGGCGATTCGGCGCTCGAGCTCCGCTGCCGCGTCGGGCGGCGGCGCGGCGACCGGCATCGGCAGCAGGCGGAGCACGACGCGGTCGGGCGACTCCTGCGCGAACTGGTACTTCTGCAGCCACGGCACCTCGGCCAGGAGCGGCAGATCGAGCACGCAGGGGTGGATCCGGCCTCCGTCCGGACGCTCGAACAGGTCCACGGTGCGACCTTCGACGCGCAGCAGCGTCGGAACCTTCGCTCCGCACGGACAGCCGAGCTCTCCAGCTGTCACGCGATCGCCGATGCGATAGCGGATGAAAGGCATCGACCACGAGAACAAGCCGGTCAACAGGAGCTCGCCGCTCTCACCCGGCCGCGCGTGAGTTCCTTCGGCGTCGGTCACCACCTCGAACAGACCGGTGCTCTCGATCAGGTGGAACGTTCGTCCTGCTCGGCATTCGTCCGCCATCTGCATGATCTCGTCCGCCGCGTAGCGATCGAGGATCGGCGCCCGGAAGCCCGACGTGATGAGGGCGCGCGCGCGCACCGAGAGAGTCTCGCCGCCCGGACAGATCAGTCGCGGGCGGAGGACCTCGCGGTCCTCGTCTCGCAGGATCGACGCCACGTCCGCGAGCGCCTGCGACCACCCCGAGATCACGTCCGGCCGCAGCTCGCGCAGCCTGGCCACGATCCGATCGCGGGAGTGGGTGGCGTCGACTCCGACCCGCGGGTTGAACCCGAGCCGAGCGTGGATCGGATTCGGCTCGGGCCCCCCCGTCATTCCCGGCTCCGGAGACTTGACCACCACCCGGTGGTCCCGGATGCGTATGCCGTGCATGTGCAGACGGCGCAGAGCTACCGCGGTCAACAGCTTCACTTCGCCGCGAGTGCGCCAGACGTCGAAGGGAAGGCTGGTCGTGCCGCTGGTCGGGCGCGCGATGAGGCGGCCGCGCTCGACGTTGTCCGCGATGCAGTCGGTCCCGGCCTCTCTGAGCTCCTCCTTGTCGACGATCGGAATGCGCTCGAGATCGGCGAGGCTTCGCACCTGCCCGGGATCGAAGCGCGCCGCCTCGAATCGGCGCCGGTAGAAGGGGACGTGGTCATGGGCGTGGCGCACCAGCGCGCGCAGTCGTCGTAGCTGGAACGCCTCGAGCGAGGCGCGATCGGCGCGGTGCGGGCGTCCCATGGCCCAGGCCAGGTCGCGAGCGAATCCGACTCCTCGGTTCATGTCGAGAGTTAGATTGTAGACTGCCGCCGCCTCTCCTTTGCGCTCACCACAGCTCAAGCGTCGATGCGAATCCACGATCCGTCCTCGGCCGCCGGCCGCCGCTACCTGGTCGCCGCGGCGCTCACACTCGCGTTGCTCGGCCGCGGCGCGGCGCGCGCGCGCGACAAGGTCGTGGTCAGCCTGCACTTCGAGATCTACGCCGCCGACCTCGTCATCGCGCTCGACGAGGGCTACTTCGAAGCGCAGGGTCTCGACGTCGAGGTCGTCGCCTGGAGCCACTCGACCGCCATGCTGCCCGCGTTGGCGCACGGCGAGATCGACTTCTCCTCCACCAGCTCGCTTTCTCCGAGCTATATCAACCTGATCCAGCGCGGCGCTCAGATTCGCCTGGTCGCCGCCCGCTCGGTGCACCAGGTGGACGCCTGCCCGTACGTCGCTTTCGTCGCCAGGAGCGAGTTGATCGACAGCGGGCGGTTGAGCGACTTCGCGTCGCTGCGCGGCCTGCGCATCGCCACCACGCGCACAGCGCCCTCGTTCTACTACTGGGCCCGACTCCTCGATCGCGCCGGACTCACGCCCGAGGACGTGGTGCTCAAGGCCGTTCCCGACGACCTCAAGGTCGAGGCCATCGCGCGCGATCTGGTCGACGTCGCCACCACCATCGAGCCCAAGGTGACCCGGCTGGTGAGCTCGGGCGACGGCAAGGTCTGGCTTCCGGTCGCAGCCGCCACGCCCGATCGCCAGAACACGTTCCTGCTGTTCGGTCCGCGCCTGCTGCAGCGGCGCGATCTCGGACGGCGCGTCATGACCGCCTACCTGGCGGGCAGGGCGCAGTACCTCGAGGGCAAGACCGATCGCAACGTGAAGATCCTCGCGGCGCGCACCCACATGACGGAGGACGAGGTGCGGGCGATGTGCTGGCCGGCTCAATCGGCCGACCCTCACATCGACGCCGCCGGCCTCGAGGACTTCCAGAAGTGGGCGCTCGGCGAAGGGTTGATCGACGCCATCGTGCCCTACTCGACCCTGGTCGACGACGGGTTCCTCGGGCCGGCGCCGAGCGCCGTCCCGACACAGTGAGCCACGCATCCTTTCTGGAGAGCCGATGAGCAAGGGTAGAGAGACGTCGAGCCTCGGACGAACGCTCGCTTGGGGGGCCTTCGCGGTCGCCGTGCTGCTGGTCTCGCCGGTAGCGATCGCCGAGCCGCCGGCGGCGCCGGGCGCCGATCAGGACAGCGGCAAGAGCGAGGACTCGAGCGAAACGATCGAGGAACGATGGTCCGAGCAGTTGGTGGTCACGGCGACGCGCTCCGACAGCACCGCCGGGGAGGTGCCGCGCCACACCACGGTCGTCACCCGTGAGGACCTCGACATGGCGCCCGAGTACGGGGTGGGCGACATCCTGCTGCGCACCCCGTCCGTCAACGTGCAGGGCGACAAGAACACCCTGGTGGCGGCGCGGCTCGACGGCGGCATCGCGTTTCGCGGGCTGGGCGGCACGGTGCAGAGCCGCGGTCTGGTGCTGGTCGACGGCTTCCCGCTCAACGATCCCACCGGCAGCTACCTGTTCTGGACCCGCGTGCCGATGGACGACCTCGATCGCATCGAAGTGGTGCCTGGCAGCGGCGGTGTGTGGGGCAACCTGGCGCTGGGCGGGACCGTCAACCTGATCACGGCGGCGCCGGCGAACAGCGCGATCGGTGCAGCGCTGCGCATCGGCGACCACGACACGCAGGAAGGTTCGGCGTCCTACTCCGATCTCGGTGAGTCGTGGTCGGGGTCGCTCTCGGCGAGCGCCCTCGACACCGACGGCTTCGACATCCTGCCCGAGGACGAGATCCGGCCGGTCAACGTGCCCTGGCGCAAGGACTTCGTGACGCTGAGCGGAAAGCTGGGCCGTTCGTTCACCCCGAGTCAGGCACTGCACTTGAGCGGCATCGTTTTCGACGAGGACCGCGTGCTGGGAACGCCGCGCTCGATCGACGCGAGCGACGAAGAAGCGTTCACGGCCGCCTACGACCTGGTGAGCGGCGACGACGCCTGGCAGCTGCGCGCCTATTCCCGCGATGTGGGGCTCGACGAGGTCCGCCCTCGGCTGATCGCCAACGGCACCTCCGAGGCACCCAACGGAGCGACTTCGAATCCGAGCCGCGCGCATGGGCTCTCCGCACTCTGGTTCTCAGGCAGCGCGGGTAAGAATTCGTTCAGCGCCGGGACCGACCTCCAGCTCAACACCATCGAGGCGTTTCAGGACTCGAGCTTCGTCGGCGAAGTGCCCACCGTGCTCACCTTCACCGAGGGCGAACAGCGGCTGGCCGGAATCTTCGTGCAGGACGTGCTGCAGGCGACGTCACGCCTGGTCTTGACTCTCGACGGTCGCTTCGATTGGGTCGAGACCCTCGACGGCCGCCGGGTCGAGACCAATCAGCGCACCGGCACGAGTGTCGAGACCATTCTGGTCGATTCCAAGACCGAGACCGCGTTCAACCCGAACCTGGGGCTCGTCTATGAAGCGAGCCCGTCCGTGCGCGTGCGCGGCTCGGCCTACACCGGATTTCGCGCCGGCACGCCGTCGGAGCTGTTCATCACCAACACCGCCACCAGCAAGACAGCCGCCAATCCGAATCTGAAGCCGGAGCGACTGGTCGGGATCGAGAGTGGCGTCGACTACTCACCCTCGCCACGACTGACCACGCGCGCCACCGTCTACTGGAATCAGGGCGAGGACCTGATCGAGCGCATCTTCATCGGCACCGCCCCGCCCGGAGGCGCGGTGATCGACCCCTGCGGCTTTCTCATCGCCGGCGGCCAGTGCCGCGAGCGGCAGAACCTGAACGAGGTCAGGACCTATGGCCTCGAGCTCGACCAGGACTGGAGGTTCGAGACCTACTGGCGCGCGCGCTTGACCGGGACCCTGCTCTCGACCGAGGTGACCGAGTCGCCGGCCGATCTCACGCTGGTCGGCAATCGGGTGCCACGCACCCCCAACCAGGCAGGGTCGTTCTCGCTCGAATATGCGAACCCGCGCCTGCTGCGAGCGCAAGTGCGCGTGCGCTACGTCGGCGACCGGTTCGACGACGCGCCGAACGTCGACGCGCTGCCGGAGCGAACGCTGGTGGACCTGGCGGTCGCGCGCGACGTCGGCAAGCGTTTCCAGGTCTTCGCCAACGCGCAGAATGTCTTCGATCAGCAGCGCCTGACCGACATCTCGGCCACCACCGGCAACGAGCTCAACGCGCCGCGATTGCTGCAGATCGGGGTGAGGTTCCGGTCGCGGTGAGTCCAGTCGCCGATTCGAAGGTCGATGACTCCGATCATCCAGTCGGCGAACCGATCTGGGCGACCACGTGAGCCCTAGCCCATGCGGCGCGCGCCTCGCCGTTTCCTCACGGATCACCCGCGGGCCAACCGAGTCCCGGCTCGCGGCTCACGGCAGCGAAAGCGCGACCAGCTCCGACGGCGAGCCGCCGCCGCCGACCGAGACGGCGACGTACTGCTTGCCGCCGGCCATGTACGTCATCGGCGCCGCGATGCCGTTCGCCGGCAGCTCGATCTCCGCGACCAGCTCGCCGGTGGCCTTGTCGAACGCGCGCAGGCGCGGGTGCTCGCGCGGCCCGGTGCCGAGCGGCGCCATCCACCGGTGCTCGCCGGTGTTGAGATCGATCGCGGTGACACGGCCGTAGGGCGGCTTGAAGAGCGGCAACCCGTCGGGCCCGTCGGTCAGCGCGGGGCTCGCGACGTTGCGGAACTGCGAACGAGCCGGATCGGTGGGCAGGAGCGTGAACGCGATCGGGTTCGTGATTGACGGCACGTAGAGAGTGCCGGTCTCCGGATCGACGGCGGCGCCGGTCCAGTTCGCGCCTATGTTGACGCCGGGGAGATAGACCGTCGGGCGCTCGGAGGAGAGCGGCGTGAAGATCGGCCCGTAGTGGAATCCGGCGAGGATCCTCTCTGCCTCGGCGCGCAACTCCGGTGTGAAGTCGATGAGATCGTCGCTGCTGACGCCCTGGCGGTCGAACGGCGCAGGCCTGGTGGGGAAAGGCTGGGTGGGCGACGTCTTCTCGCCGGTTACGGTGGACTGCGCCACCGGTCGCTCCTCGATCGGCCACACCGGCTCGCCGGTGACGCGGTCGAACACGTAGGTGAACCCCTGCTTCGAGACCTGCGCGACCGCCTTGATCTGCTTGCCGCCGACCGTGATGTCGACCAGATTGGGGGCGCACGGGAAGTCGTAGTCCCAGATGCCGTGATGCACGCCCTGGAAGTGCCACACCCGCCGCCCGGTCTCGACCTCCACCGCGACCAGACTCTCCGCGAACAGATTCGCGCCCGGGCGCTTGCCGCCGTAGTAGTCGCTGGTCGGAGTGCCGAACGGCAGATAGACGTAGCCGACCTCCGGGTCGCAGCTCATCGATCGTCCACACGTTGGTGTTGCCGGTGTGCTGCCACGAGCCCTCTTCCAGGTGTTGCCGTACTCGCCTTCCTGAGCGATCGAGTGGAACGTCCACAAGAGCTTCCCCGTGCGCACGTCGAAGCCGCGCACGTCGCCCGGAGGCGCGTTGCGCCGGACCGCGAAGTCGGCGATCGAGGCGCCGACGACGACGACGTTGCGACACACCGTCGGCGGCGAGGTCACCGAGTAGTAGCGCCGGTTGACTGGGCGGCGCAGCCCCAGCGTGAGGTCGACGCGCCCGCCATCGCCGAACGTGGCGATCGGCGTGCCCGTCTTGGGGTCGAGCGCAATCAGGTGCGCGTCACCGGTGCGAACACGAGGCGAGCCTCGGCGCCGTCGCTCCACCAGGCGAGCCCGCGGTGGACGAACCCTGAGTTGTTCGGCCGTCCGCCTGGTAGCTCTTCGGATCATGGATCCAAATCGTGGCGCCGGAGCGGGCATCGATGGCGGCGGCGTGAGAGTGCGGGCTCGTGGTATAGAGCACCCCGCCGATCATGAGCGGGGTGGCCTCGTGCCACCAGCCGGTCCGGAACTTCTGGGAGTTCGACGCCACCAGCTCGTTGCTGGGCGAGCTCCAGCGCCAGGCGATACGCAGATCGAGCACGTTGCCGCGGTGGATCTGATCGAGCGGCGAGTACTTCGTGCTCCAGCCGACCCGGCAGCCGGGCTCGACCTGCTCCGGCCTGCCGATGTGTCGATCGGTGGTGATCACCTGTTCGAGGGCGCGCCGGGAAGCCCGGGCGCGGACACGATCGCTACGCGAGCACGGTCAGATCGAGACCGGCATAGCGGCGGAATCCGCGATCGAAGGTCACGAGACCGAGCCCGCCGGCGCGGGCGAAGGCTGCGAGGTAGGCGTCCGTCCAGAACACGCGCGGCGCGTCTACTGAGCGGCAGTGCTCCGCCAGCCTCTCCTCGGTCCCCTCGGGCTCAGGCGCGAAGACCACCACCGGGAGCGTCAGCAGCTCCTGGTAGATCGACCACGCTTCGCGGACGCTCTTGCGCTGCGGCCCCATCACCTGCTCGTTGGTGAGCAGTCGCAGCAGCCCGAGTTGGGCGACGCGGCAGAACGCGATGCGATCGCCTGCCGGCAGCAGGACGTCGCGCCACCAGCCGACGGCAGCGTCATGGTGCGGGTGCTCGGCCACGAGCGTCGCCAACCAGACGTTGACGTCGGCCAGCACGTACCGCATCCGCCACCTCTTCCTCGTCGAGCAGCTGGTCGATCCGTTCCTCCGTCAGCGAGCGGAGCTGCCGACTCGTTTTGCCGCGGATTTGCGGCAGCACGCAGTCGTCCCTCAGCACCAGTGCGTCCTCGCCATAGCGCGTGGCGGTTTCGCGCACTTCCGAGACCGGGTCGTGACGGTAAAGCGAGTCGAGCAGGGCTCGAGCGATGTACTCCTTCAGCTTCATGCCCTGCCCCGCCGCCCTCGCCTTCACCTGGCGAAACAGCTCGTCCGGGAGGTCGATCGTGGTACGCACAAAAGCATCTTAGCAGTAAAATGCGCGACTTCGCGACGCACCATCGTACATAGTCGTCCTCTCGTAGGTCCGGCCTCATGACCACCGAAGACGCGATTCATCGCTCCAGTCTCGCGGTCCGAGCGAACGGAAGGTGGACCGCCCCGATAACAAAACGCCCGCCGGCGAACCGGCGGGCGCGTGGGTCGAACGAAAATCGAACGGGAGCTAGCGGATCAATCCGCGCCCTGCTGCGGGCGCTGCTGCTGCCGCATCTTGCGCATCTTGTCCATGATCTCGGTCTTCTGCGCGGGCGTCAGCGTGTCCCAATCCAGACCGAGGTGCTGCTTGACCATCTCGCGGATGCGATTGGTGCTGAGCAGACCGCGCTTCTGCTCGTCGGCCTTGTAGCCCACCTCGGCGTCGGCGTAGGAGACGAACCCGAACATCATCTCGGCCGTGGTCGGCTCACCGAAGCGGATCTCGATGTTCGGATCGGGGTTGGCCGGGTTGCTCGACGAGTTGTTCCACGCCATCTCGAGCTCGATCTCGGTGCCGGCTGGAACCTTCTTGCCGCCGGCGGGGTACGTGTAGTGCGTCTGCCAGTTGAAGTCGTACTTCGGCACCTCGAGCAGAACCTCCTGGGTGCCGTCCGGGTAGTGGGCGACGTACTTGGCGTAGGTGCCGCGTACGTGCATGTGCGGCGTGTAGCCGAGCAGAATCGCGTCACGATCGAACTTGGCGGTGGTCTTCGCCGTGTAGCGCGGGTCGTTCGGCGGAATCACGAAGTCGAACTTGCCCATGCCCTCGTTGAGCACCTCGTGCTCCGGCACGTAGCCCTCGGGGTAGAACTTGAGCGCGACCGACGACAGGTCCCACACGCCGGTCCCGGGGCCGGGTTCCTTGTGGTAGTGCATCTGCCAGCTCACCTCGGTGTTGGGAGCGAGGTACATGCCGAAGCCGTCCTCGAACACCCGAGGATCGTTGCCGGGAGCGATGCCGCCGAGCGGCTGGGCGATGATGTGGTGAACGACGGAGCTGCCCGGCCGGAACTCGACCGCCTTGAGGTAGCGCGGGGTCGGCATCATCTCGTCCGTGATGGTGGAGAAGAAGGTGATGTACTGATCCTCGACGTCGTCCTTGACGAAGTACTTCTCGCCGAAGGTCAACACCACGTCGGGCTTGCCGATCGACCAACCGTCGGCGTTGGCCGGCCACTCGCGGGCGGGCGGAGCGTCGGCTTCGTTACCGGCGGGCGC
>DATAFT010000486.1:0-2940 GCA_036257295.1 Thermoanaerobaculia bacterium | reverse complement strand
ACCATCACCAGGGAGTCGGGGTCGCGCACCGGCAGCAGGCGCAGCAGCACCTGGTCGAAGAGCGTGAAGATGGCGGTGTTGGCGCCGATCCCGAGCGCCAGCGAGATCACCGCGATCGCGGTGAAGCCGGGCGTGCGGCGCAGCGAGCGGAGGGCGAACTTGAGGTCGCTGGTCATGCGGATCCCTCGGAGCTTCGGGCGTGGTGACTACCACGCCCTACGCTCGAATGTTCTTGGCGCCGAGGACGGCGCGGGGGACGTCCGCAAACTCCTACGACGGCGGAACCTTGGAAGTTACCGAGCTCCCGCCGATCGCGATCAGGCGATCGTCGGCGCGCAGGTAGAGCCGCCCACCCGCGATCGCCGGCGAGGCCACGATCCGGCCGTCGATCGCGTTGCGGGCGATCAGCCGCGGCTCGCGCCCGGATGCGTAGATGAACGTCTCCCCGGTCTCGCTCGAGAAGTAGACCTTGCCGTCGCCAGCCACCGGCGACGCCGAGAAGATGCCGCCGGTGCGCTCCTGCCACAGCTTCTCGCCGGTCACAGCGTCGACGCAGGTGACGACGCCGGTGTCGCTCCCGAGGTAGAGGAGACCCTCGTAGACCAGGACCGACGACACATACGGCGCCCCGGTGTCGGCGCGCCACACCACGTGCGTCGCGCTGGCGTCGATGCCGCCCCGCGCCCCCGGTCTGACGGCGAAGTAAGGGCCGCTGCGATACCCGCGCGTGGTGTAGATCACGCCGTCGTAAAACGAGGGCGAGCCGATTCCGTGCGAGTGCGGCCCACCCGCCTGCCACAACAGTTTGCCGGTCGCGGGATCGTAAGCTTCGAGGCCCGCGGTCGAGTTGACCAGCAGCTCGGACCCGGCTGGCCCCGCGACCACCACCGGCGTCGCGTAGGACCTGGTCCTCACCGGGCGATCGATCTTCCAGCGCGTCATGCCGCTGCGCTTGTCGACGGCGACCAGATACGACGCCGGTTCGTGGTAGCACAACAGATACAGGAGATCGCCGTGGAGCGCCGGCGAGCTACCGTGGCCCCAGTCGAGAGTGAAAGGTCCGTTCTCCTCCGCGAGGTGGCGTTGCCAGACGCGGGCGCCGTCGATCGTGAGCGCCACCACCTGACCGGTGCCGAACCAGGCGTACACCCGCTCGCCGTCGGTCACCGGGCTCGGCGTCGCCAGGTTGTGCTTCTCGTGCACCAGCGGCAGCGGTCCCTCCGCCGACATCCGGTGCTGCCACAGGCGCCGGCCGGTGGGGCGGTCGAACGCCTCGACCACGAACACCACGGCGGCTCCGTCGACGCTCGGAGCGGTGGCAGCGTGGGAATCCATCATCGCGCGCTCCCCCTTGGCCACCTCGGAATCGTTGCGGGCGAGGAGCGGGTGCTGACCCGGCTTGAGCGCGCCGCGGCCGACCTGCGACGTCACGAAGATGCGATCGCCGGCGATCACCGGCGACGACACGCCGGCGCCGGCGAGCGGGACGGTCCACGCGATGCCCTCTTGCGCGCTCCAGGTCGACGGCAGGCCGGATTCGGGAGAAACGCCGTTGCCGAGCGGCCCGCGCCACCACGGCCAATCGGCGGCGCCGGCCACGTCGACGAGAGCGAGCGACAGGAGCATCGAAAGCGCGATCGATCGCATGGTGGCCGAAGCCTATAGGCTCTTCCCATGCAAGGCACGACTCTCTGCAACACGCTTCGCTCGATCCTCGTCGCGGCACTGATCTGCGGCGGCGCCGCCTCCCCGATCGTCGCCGCCGACTGGCCGCTGTGGCGCGGCCCCGGGCGCGACGGCGCGGCACCGGACGCCGCCTTGCCGTCTCCTCTACCCGACACGTTGCGGAAGGTCTGGCAGATCGAGGTCGGCGAGGGCCACTCCTCACCAGTGGTCGCCGGCGACAGCGTGTACATCCACAGCCGCCAGGCCGAGGACGAGGTGGTGCGCGCGCTCGATCTCCCTACCGGCCGCGAGCTCTGGCGCCACGCCGACGCCACCGCGTACACCATGAACCCGGCGGCGCTCAAACACGGCAAAGGACCGAAGTCGACGCCAGTGGTGGCCGAGGGGACGCTCTGCACCCTCGGGATCGCGGGAAGACTCTCCTGCTTCGAGGCAGCCTCCGGCAAGGTGTTGTGGCAGCACGACTGGAGCGGGCGCTTCGCCGAGACCGCACCGGACTTCGGCACCGCGATGTCGCCCGCCATCTTCGGCGGCCGTCTGATCGCGCACGTGGGTGGCATTGCCGCCGGCGCGCTGGCCGCGTTCGAGCTCTCGACCGGGAAGGAGCTGTGGCGCTGGGAAGGCGAAGGCCCCGGCTATGCGTCGCCGGTACTCGCCACCTTTGACGGTGTACCGCAGATCGTGACCCAGACCCGCGAGCACGTGCTCGCGGTCGAGGCCTCGAGCGGCAAGGAGCTGTGGAAGATCGAGCTCAAGACGCCGTACGTGCAGAACGTCGTGACGCCGTTCGTTCTCGGCGACACCGTGATCGTCTCGGGGCTCTACAACCCGGTGAAAGCGCTGCGGCCGCATCGCGGCGCCGGCGGTGCCTTCACCGCGGACGAGGTCTGGAAGAACGCCGAGGTCAGCATGTACATGAGCTCGCCGGTGCTGGCCGGCGGCCTGCTGGTGGGCTTCACCGAGAAGCGGTCGGGCCAGCTCTTCGCGCTCGATCCCAAGACCGGCAAGACCCTCTGGCTTGGAGAGCCGCGCCAGGGCGACAACGTCGCCCTGATCGCCGCGGGCGACCAGCTCCTGGTCCAGAACGTCGCCGGCGAGCTCGCCGTCGGAGCGGTGAGCTCCGACGGCTGGAAAGCAACCAAGAGTTATGCCGTGGCCGACAGCGCTACCTGGGCCCATCCGGCGCTGATCGGCAACCGCATCCTGGTCAAGGACGCGACTCGACTTACGCTGTGGGCGTTCGACTAGCTGCTG
>DATAFT010000449.1:0-6527 GCA_036257295.1 Thermoanaerobaculia bacterium | reverse complement strand
AGATCGATGCCGCGGCGTCGCCTCTGCTCCTCGACGGCGTGCCGCTCGACGGCGTGCTCCTCGGCATCCACCGCATCACGGGCGGACACGGCGCCTCGACCGACGGCATCCTGATCGCGGCCGGGCCGGACATCGCCGCCGGCGCAGCGCTCGATGGCATCCACGTCCGCGACATGGCGCCGACGTTTCTGTATGGGCTCGATGCCCCGGTCGCGCGCGACTTCCCGGGGCGGCCGTGGCGGGAGCTCTTCACCGCCGACTTCCGCACGCGACACCCGATTCGCGAGATCGACACCTGGGGAACGCGAGAGCACGCCGCCGCGGCGCCGTCAGCGGCGGACGAGAAGCTGCTCGAGGAGCTGCGGGCGCTGGGATACCTGGACTGACGACGTACAGAGTCGAGTCTCGACTTGTAAAATAACAAAGTGACTTGTAGTCTCAGGAGATGACAAGCACCATCAGGACCGTCGTGAGCCGCCGTGGCCAGACAGTGGTTCCTGCTTCCATCCGCCATCGGCATCAGATCGAGGAAGGCGACACCCTCATATGGATGGACGATGGCCGCGTGATCAAGGTCTACCCACTGCCCGACGACGCCGTTACGACGCTCAGAGGATCGGGCAAGGGGGAGCACTTGCTGGAGCGCCTGTTGGCGGAGCGCCAGCGAGACCAGCGACGGCGATCGTGAGCACCTTCGTCCTCGACGCCTCCGCCCTGCTGACCTTGATCGAAGACGAGAAGGGGGCTGACCGAGTCGAGGAGATCTTTCGAGGTGGCTCTTTCGTCCTACCGTGGGTGGGGCTGCTCGAAGTTCACTACATCAGTCTCTTGGAGCGCGACGAGGAAGAAGCAGACCGTCGCCTGGCGTTGCTGACTCAATCCGGTGGATCCGTGGTCTGGGACGTGGACCCGGTCGTCCTGCACTTCGCGTCGGGCTTCAAGGCGCGTCACTCGCTGTCCTTCGCGGATGCACTCACCGCCGCCTATGCGGCGGCGCATGATGCCGTTCTCGTGCACAAGGACCCCGAGTTGGAGGTCCTCCGCGGCCGAGTCGAGCTCGAGGCTCTGCCCTATAAACGACGGTGATGCTCCCTCTTACCGGGCTCGCCACACCTGGATTCCAGATCAGCTGCAACTGGATTCCAATTCTTGCTATCCTGGAAGCATGAAGACGACGATTGATATTCCAGAGCGGGAGCTCCGGGAGGCGATGAAGCACACCGGCGCGGCCACCAAGCGCGAGGCGGTGGTCACCGCGATCGTCGACTTCAACCGCCGCCGGCGGCTCGCCAAGCTGGCGGAGCGCTTCGGCACCTTCCAGCACTTCCTCAGTCATGACGATCTGCGCAAGCTGCGCTCCGAAGGATGAGCAGATCGACTCGCGTACTGGTCGATACGTCGGCCTGGATCGACGCGCTGCGCCAGGACGGCGACCGTGCGATCGGCGATACCGTGCGAGAGCTCACCGCCGATGGTCTAGCGGTTCTCTGCGATGTCGTGCGGCTCGAGCTGTGGAACGGTGCGGGCGGTGAAGCGGAGGTGAAGCTGCTGCGTGAGCTCGAGCGCGATCTCGAATGCGTGGCGACCACGGATCGGGTGTGGGCGAGGGCGATCGAGCTGGCCAGAGCCAGCCGGGCGAAGGGATTGACGATTCCGGCGACCGACCTCCTGGTGGCCGCCTGCGCCAGGGAGCATGGATTGGACCTCGTCCATCACGATGCGCACTTCGATCAGATCCAACGCGTGCACGGCACAGTGAGGTGAAGCCGAGCCAATGAACGGCGAGCGCCTGGGCATCGGCTTCATCGGCTCGGGCTTCATGACCCGCTTTCATCTGCGGTCCTGGGTCGCGGTGCGCGACGCCGACGTGGTCGGGATCTGGAGTCCCACCGCCGCGCATCGCGAGGACGCGGCGGCGATGGCGCGCGATCTCGGCGTTGGCGCCGCCCGGCCTCACGACTCGATCGCGGCGATGGTGGCCGACCCGGCGATCGACTGCCTGTGGATCGTCGGCCCCAACCACGCGCGCCTCGCGTGCATGGAGGAGATCGTCGACGCCCTCCGGCGCGGCGCCGGCACGCTGCGCGCGGTCGCCTGCGAGAAGCCGCTCGGGCGCAACGTCGCCGAGGCCCGGCGCATGCTCGCGCTCGCGCGCGAGGCGAACCTGCTCGACGGCTATCTGGAGAATCAGGTGTTCGCGCCCGCGGTCACGCGCGGCCGCGAAGTCCTGTGGGCACGTGGCGCGCGCACCGCCGGGCGGCCCTATCTCGCCCGCGCGGCCGAGGAGCACAGCGGCCCGCACAACGCCTGGTTCTGGCGCGGTGACCTGCAAGGCGGCGGCGTGCTCTCCGACATGATGTGCCACTCGGTCGAGGTCGCACGCTTCCTGGTCACCGACCCCGCGAAGCCGCGCGCCAGTCTCACCCCGAAGCGCGTCACCGCCCAGGTGGCGACGCTCAAGTGGAGCCGGCCCGAGTACGCCGACGAGCTGCGCCGCCGCTTCGGCGCCGAGGTCGACTATCGGCGCCGCCCGGCCGAGGACTTCGCCCGGGTGATGGTGGAGTTCGAGGATGACGGCGGTCTTCCGGTCCTGATCGAAGCGACCACGTCGTGGAGCTACGTCGGCCCGGGCCTCCGACTCTCGATGGAGGTGCTGGGGCCCGAGTATTCGATGCGCGTCTCGAGCCTCGACACCGAGCTCGAGCTGTTCCTGAGCCGCGGCACCACGCAGGCCGCGGCAGAGGACCTGGTCGAGAAGCAGAACGCGGAGACCGGGCTGATGCCGATCGTGCCCAACGAATCGGCGACCTACGGGTACGAGAACGAGAACCGACACATGGTGTCCGCGTTCCGCGCCGGCGAGCGGCCGGCGGAGACGTTCGACGACGGCGTCGCCGTGACCGAGATCCTGATGGCCGCGTACATGAGCGCCGAGCGCGGCGCCACTGTCGATTTCCCGCCCGCGGGGCTCGAGTCGTTCGTGCCGGCGGTGGCGCGCGCCGAGCGCGCGGGCGGAGAGTCGTAGGGGCGGAGCTGAGGATGACGATCTCACCGAAGGTCGTTCGAGCCGTCACCGTTGCGATTGTGCTCACCGCAGCCGCCCAGACCGGGCGAGCCGCCGAGACCTGGGTCGAGCGCCTGCCGATCGTCGACAAGTCGATCGAGCACCACGGCGGCGCCGCCTACACGTCGTCGGACGTCTCGCTGCGTCTGTGCTCGGCCGGGGGTTGCTTCGATATCGAGGTGAGGAGCGACGGCGGGCTGTACACCCACACCGTCACGCGCCAGGGCGGCGACGGCCTGCGCGTGCGGGCGACCAACGATCGCGTGGAGATGTGGGAGAACGGCGCCGCCAAGCCGGTGCCGCCGGAAGACGACGCGCGCCGCCGGCGATTCGTCTCGGCGCGCGTCTACTTCGCGTTCCTCCCCTACCGGCTCAACGATCCCGGCGTCGAGAAGCTCGACTTCGGGGTGGTCGACTGGGAAGGTCGCCCGCTGCACCAGGTGCGCATCCGCTTCGGCGGATCGCGCGCGGCGGGCGGCGATCAGGGCGGCGAGACCGGCCAGACCTCGGACGAATACATGTACTGGTTCGACCCCGAGAGCGGCGAGATCGTGTACTTCGCCTACGACTTCGTCGGCGAGCCCAGCGGCATCCGCTTTCGCCGCGCGTTCAACCAGCGCCGCATCGGCGGCATCCTGTTCTTCGATCAGGACAACATCGGGCTCGACGGCGACGGCCTCGACGTCGGCGCGATCGATCCACGTTTCGTCGCCGAGCGGTTGAAGCCGATCTCCAAAGTCGAGCTGAGCCGGATCGAAGTCCGCCCGCTCGATCGTCCCGCGTCGCCCTAACCCGCCGGGTCCGACCCGGAATCGGCTTCGGCGGCTGGCGCTTCCTCCTGCGCCGGCGCTGCGGTAGAACCGGCGGGGTCGGCGCCGAGCGCGTTCAGTTGCGCGATCAAGCGGGCGTGGAACTGCTCGATCGTCTCCCGCTGGTTGCGGTTGAGCTTGAGCCGGTTCTCGCTCTCCTTGACCGAGACGTAGGACTGATCGAAGCTCTGCACCGTCGACACCAGCGCGATGGCCTCCTGGCGCATACGACGCTGGGTCTCGATCGCCTCACGCAGGCTCCCATCCAGGGTCTGGTTGATCGTGGAGGTCTGGGTGCCGATGTTGTCGGCGCGCGCCTGCAGTGCGTCGAGCTTGGTCTGTGCCACCTCGAGCTGCAGCGCGCTGCTTTCGTTCTGGTCGCGCAGCACCTGGAACCCGCGGCCCATGGCGTCGGTGAGCTGGTCGATGTACGCCTCGACTTCCTTGCGCGTGGTGTCGGGCACCAGCTTGAGGATCTCCTCACGCTCGGCCTTGAACTGAGCGAGTGTGCCGGGCACGACCGACGCCACCACGGCGTCCATGTCCTCCCAGCGCTTGACCTCCTTGGCGAAGCGCTCTTCACACGAGGTCATCGCGGTCTGGGCGGACACCTTGTCGGTCCTGCACTCGGCGAGCAGAGCCTCGTTCTCTTTGAACTTGGAGCGCGACACACACCCGGCGAGCGGGAGAAGCAGGAGCGCACCTAGGACGGGCGCAGCGACGGCGAGCGCGACTCGACGCATGGATATCACCTCCGTAGCCCGGGAGCATAACCGGGGCGGGCGGTCGGAGGCGAGAGGTTCGCCTGGTGGCTTCGGGCGCAAGCCTGCTAGTTTGTTGAGGATGCGAGGTCGCCGGTCGAGTTTCGCCGCGCTCGGCGCCGCGGCCATGGCGGTCCTCGTCGCGGCGGGGGCAGGCATTCGTCCCGCGCGGGCGCTGGAGAACCTGCCGAAGCCGCCGCGCGTGCTCTTCATCGCGATCGACGCGGTCCCGTTCGCCACCATGGCCGAGAGCGCCGGCGACGAGCGAAACGGTTTCCTGCAATCGCTGCGAGGCCCGGTACCGCTCATCTCGACGTTTCCGTCGACCACCAGCCTCGCTCTGGCCGCGATCCTGCGCCCGATCGGCGTCGACGGTTCTCCCGGATACGAAGCGAAGCACTACGAATGGACATCGAACCGCGTGAGCGGAGGAGGGCTCTTCGACTACGAGCCGTTCCCCTGGCGCTCGTTCTTCGATTGGAAGGTCGAGACTCTGTTTCGTAAGGCGGTCTCCGCCATCCGACCAATCAAGGCAGCGCGACAGGACATCCGGGAGTCGCTGGACGCGTTTCTCGCCTCCGATCGACCGATCTACTTCGTCTACTACGACACCACCGATTCGGCCGGGCATCTCAAGAGCCCCAAGGGCCTGCTGCCGATCCTCGCCGAGCTCGACCACCGGCTCGCCGACGCGCGGCGCGAGCATCCCGACGACCCGTTCTGGACCGTCATCTTTTCCGACCACGGAATGGACGGCGGCAAGGGTCTCGCAAACACCCGCGCCGCGGTGGAGCGCGCGTTGCGCGAGGCCGGCTTCCGGCTGCGGCCCAGCATCGGCGGCGATGGTGACGTCGTGATCGTGCCGTTCGGGCTGGTGTCGAGCTTCGTGGTGTACACCGCGGTCGGCAGCGAGGACGACGCTGCCCGAGCCATGACGCGCGCCAAAGGCGTCGACCTCTGCGTGACGCGCACGACCGACGGTTTTCGCGTGGAGGCCGAGCGAGGCAGCGCGGTCATCCGCCGCCACCCCACCGATCCGCCGCGCTGGGGCTACCAATGGTCGGGGGAGGATCCACTGTGGCTGTCGCCCCGGCTGCACGCCGCCTTCGCCGACGGCGGCTCGATCTCCGACGGCGAGTTGTTCGCGGCGACCGTGAACGACCTCTACCCCGACCCCTTCCATCGCATCGCGTCGAGCTTCGGTGAGGTCGAGAACCCGGCTTCGGTGGTCTGCTCGGTGGCGCGAGGCCATATGTACGGCGCCAAGATCACGGCGTTGGGCTCGCGGGTGTCGGTCGGGCGCCTGAAGTGGACCCACGGAGCGCTCGAGTACGGCGCCAGCCTGGGGTTCCTGATGTCGGACGTTCCGAGCTGGCGGCCACTCGGCCCGGTGCGCTTCGATCACGCGTTGGCGCCGTTCACCGCGCTGTGGGACGGCCGCGGCCCGCGGGTGGAGGGCGCTGGGAGCGAACCCGCGGCCGCCAGCCAATGACCGCCGTTATGATCGTCGAACACGAACCGGGAGGTCCGATGTCGCGCGCCCGCCGCTCGCTCTCCGCCGTGATGCCGGCTCTGATCGCCGGATCGCTCTTGGCAGCGGGTCCGGGGTGGGCGCAGGAACGTTCCTCTTCTTCGCCTCCACCGTCACCCCCGCCGGCGCTGACCGATGCGCCCGAGCCGCTCGATGGCGACGCCGCCGCGGGCGACACAGCCGAACGCAGTGAAGGGCAACGGCGCCGCTCCCGCCGGGCCGAGTTCGAGACCACGACGCTCGCGCTCGGCGACGAGCACACCATCGAAGTCCGATTCGACCAACCGACGACGGAGGACGCCGCGTACCGCGCGATCCAGAGCCCGATCGACGGTCAGGTGGTGGCGTTCATCAAGAATCGG
>DATAFT010000163.1:0-2065 GCA_036257295.1 Thermoanaerobaculia bacterium | reverse complement strand
GCCATCCGCGCCGCGCGCACGCCGCCGCTCCCACCGCCGATGACGAAGAAGTCGAAGCGTTCCGTCACAGCCTGCGAAGACTATGCGACCGGGTCCGGGATCTCGATTCCGAGGCGGCGCAGCTCCGCGCTCGCCTCGTCGGCCCATCCGCGGTTGGCGCGTGGGCTCGCGGGGCTGGGATGGAGGACGCGCCCGATGATGACGTCGTGTCCGGCGCAGGCGGCGCGGATGCGGCTTTCGGCGAAAGCGCCGATGCCGATCACCCAGCGCGCCTCGAGGGTCTCGACCACACGCCGCAGCGCCCGGTCGCAGGGCGTGGTCACCGCCTGGAGCTCGCCCGCGCGCAATCGATCGGGCGTGAGGTTGCGGCCTTCTGCGTCGAGGAAGAGGAGCGGGCAGTAGTTGGTGACCCAGCGCGCCGCGAAGAAGCGATCGGGGGTTTGCCACCGATCGCGCGCCCAGCCCCAGAGCCGGGTGCCACTCACCTCCTCGCGGCGGCAGTCGAACCCGACGACGCGCCGGCGCGGGTGCTCGATGGTGGGTCGGCCCACCTCGCGGTTGCGCAGCGCGAGCCAGTCGCCGACGAAGGAGACGCAGCCGAACGGGATGCCGGTCTGCGCCATGCCCCAAGGCCCGGGGTTCATCCCGACCAGAACGACCTCCTTCGGCGCCGCGCCCCACCGCTCGAGGAACTCGAGATGCGGCCCCCAGGCGTACTCGAGCGGGTGGTAGACGTAAGCGACCGGCGGCGCGAACTCGAGGGCTCGCAGCTCGCGGCGCAGGTCCTTGGCGATGGCGGCGAGCGACGGCACGCGGCCGCCTTCAGGCCTGCTGCTCGTTGGCGTGGCGGAGGAGGCGGAGCTCGAGGTGGCGCTTCACGTCGCGCCATTCGCTCGCCAGGATGCTGTAGAGGACGCTGTCGCGCACGGTGCCGTCGCGGCGCGCGGCGTGATGGCGGATCACGCCGTCCTTCTTGGCGCCCAGCGCCTCGATCGCGCGCTGCGATGCGAAGTTGAAATTGTCGGTACGCAGACCCACCACCTTGCAGCCCACGGTTTCGAACGCATGCTCGAGCAGGAGCAGCTTGCAGGTGGTGTTGACATGCGTGCGCTGCCAGCTCTTGGCGTACCAGGTGTAGCCGATCTCGACGCGATCGATCGCCGGCACGACGTCGTGATAGCGCGTGGTCCCGATGACGGCGCCGGTGGCGGCGTCGCGCACCACCCAGGGGAGCATGTGGCCGTCGCGCTGGCCCGCGAGCGCGGCGGCGATGTAGGTCCGGGTCTCGCCGGGCGCGGGGACCGAGGTGAACCACAGGCGCCACAGCTCGCCGTCCGCAGCCGCGGCGGCCAGCGCGTCGTGATGGTCGGCGGCCAGCGGCTCGAGCCGAATGCCGTGGCGCTCGAGGGTGACGGGCCGGAGCTCGATCATGCGGTTGCTCCTCGGGTGCCGTGATCGATTGTCGCGGAAGGCAGACACTCTCGCGAGGCCGCTCCTGCGGCATCGCGAGTGACCGCCGACGCGGGCGCGCCGCGCGCCCGTGGCAAGAACTTCTGGACCCGCATCCCGAACGCGTCGACCACGTAGACCGCGCCATCCGCACCCACCGCGACAGCGTGCGCTCCGTTGAACTGGCCATCGTAGTGGCCGAAGCGGCCAAAGGTCGCCTCGATCGTGCCCTCGCGATCGAGCCGCATCGCGCGCGAGCGGTCGGGCGGGGACGCCGGCTGGTCGCCGCCGTCGACGACGTAGGCCTTGGCGTCGACGCCGATTGCGATCCCGTAGGGGCGGCCCAGCGCTTCACTCTTCCACTGGTGGAGGAAACGACCACCGGCGTCGAAGATCTGGATGCGGGCGTTGCCGCGATCCGCGACGTAGACGCGACCGGCGGCGTCGAGGGCGATGCCGTGCGGAAGATCGAACTGCCCGCGACCGGCGCCGCGCGCGCCGAACTCGGCGGCGAAGCGGCCACTGGCATCGAACCGCGCGACCCGGGCGTTGCCGTAGCCGTCGCTCACGTAGAAGCTTCCGTCCGGCAGCACGGCGACGTCGGTGGGCAGCGCGA
>DATAFT010000014.1:0-13321 GCA_036257295.1 Thermoanaerobaculia bacterium | reverse complement strand
GGCGGCATCTACGGCGAGGTGGTCTCGACCGAAGGCGGCGTCATCTTCCTCAAGGTCGCCGACAACGTGCGGCTCAAGATGGCGAAGTCGGCGATCGCCGGGCTCGAGCAGGAGGAGCCGGAGGTCAAGACGTGAATCGCAACCTGATTTGGCGAGGCCTCGCGGTCCTCGCTGTGGTGGCGGGGTCCATCCTGCTCGCCTACCCACCGGAGGAAAAGATCAACCTCGGGCTCGACCTGCGCGGCGGCGTCCACCTGGTGCTCGACGTCCAGGCCGACGAGGCGCTGCGGGCCGAGACCGACAAGGACATGGACACGCTGGTTCGCCAGCTCGGCGAGGAGGGCGTCACCGGCGCTCAGGTGCGCCGGCTCGAGGACAGCAAGTTCGAAGCGACCGGCGTTCCCGCCGAGCGTCGCGATGCGGTCGAGAAGGTGGTCGACACCTACCTCCCGTTCTGGACCTACAACGCCACCCCGCAGTCCCTGGTGTTCACGCGCAAGCCGGAGGAAGACAACGACATCCGCGACCAGGCGGTGCGTCAGGCCCAGCAGACGATCAACAACCGGATCGACGCCTTCGGCGTCAGCGAGCCGGTGATCCAGCGCCAGGGCCTCAACTCGAGCCGGATCGTGCTGCAGCTTCCCGGCGTCGACGATCCCGAGCGCGTCAAGGAGCTGATCAAGAACACGGCGCTGCTCGAGTTCCGCTTCGTCGCCTACCCGCCTCAGGGCGCCGCGGCGTCGGAGGCCGAGATCCTGCAGCACTTCAACGGGCAGCTCCCCGACGAGATGGAGCTCTTCCCGCAGGAAGTGAAAGGCGAGAACGGCGAGAGCGCCGGCACCGTCTTCGTGGCGCTCGAGAAACGACGCATCGTGACCGGCCGCGACCTGCGCACCGCGCGTCCAGGCCTCGGGCAGTTCAACGAGCCGGTGGTGCGCTTCTACCTCAGCAAGGAGGCCGGCAAGGCCTTCGGCGAAGCGACCGGCGCCAACATCGGGCGCCGGCTGGCGATCGTGCTCGACGGCAAGGTGCAGTCGGCGCCGGTGGTGCAGGGGCGAATCCAGGACGAGGGCGTGATCGAGGGCCAGTTCACCCAGACCGAGGTCGAGGACCTGGTGACGGTGCTGCGCTCGGGCGCGCTGCCGGCCTCGATCGTCTACCTCGAAGAGCGCGCGGTGGGTCCGTCGCTGGGCCAGGACTCGATCGACGACGGCACGCGGGCCTCACTGCTCGGCGGCGCGCTGGTGCTGCTGCTGCTGGTGGTGGCCTACAAGCTCTCGGGAATCAATGCGGTCCTCGCACTGGTGATCAACATCCTGATGGTGTTCGGCGCGATGGCCTACTTCGGCGCCACCCTGACGCTGCCCGGCATCGCCGGCATCGTCCTCACCATGGGCATGGCGGTCGACGCCAACGTGCTGATCTTCGAGCGCATCAAGGAAGAGCTCAAGGCCGGGCGCACGGTCAAGGCCGCGATCGCGTCGGGCTTCGGCAAGGCGTGGAGCGCCGTGATCGACACCCACATGACGACGCTGATCTCGGCTCTCTTCCTGTTCCAGTTCGGCACCGGTCCGATCCGTGGGTTCGCGGTGACCCTGTCGGTGGGCATGATCGCCTCCCTGTTCACCGCCGTCTTCACCAGCCGCTGGTTGTTCGATCTCATCCTGGCGCGCCGGGGGCGCGCCGAGAAGCTCTCCATCTGAGGCGGCTGTCACTCCAATGAAGAACATCAACAAGCTCAACATCGACTTCATGCGCCACCGCCACATCGCGGTGGCGATCTCGGCGGCGCTGGTGCTGTTCTCGCTGGTCGAGATCTTCTTCCTCGCCCGCCTCAACATGGGAATCGATTTCGCGGGCGGCACCCAGCTCATCGTGCGGTTCCTCCAGCCGACCGAGATCGACGAGGTGCGCGGTGTGCTGGCGGGCGCGGGCCTGGGCGAGGTCCAGATCCAGCGCTACGGCGACGAGAAGCGCAACGAGATCCTGATCAAGACGCCGCTGGTCGCCGAGCATCACGAGGGCAGCCGCGACCTGGTCGAGCGGGCGCTCGAGGCGCGCTACGGCAAGGGCGACAACCGGCCCGACCTCAACCAGATCGGCGTCGCCACCCTCAGCGATGTGCTTTACGCCGCCGATCCGGACCATCAGCTCGCGTCCGGAGAGACCGCGGCTCGTGAGCACTACCGCGTCATCGCCGAGCGCGTCATGCTCGCCCGCCGCGATCGCGGGCTGTTCGGCAGCTCCGAGGAGCTGGCTTCGGTCGAGGGCCTCTCGCCCGAAGCGAGGGCGGTGCTGGGCGACCGCACCTCGCTCGGCACATTCTCCATCGTGAGCGCCGAGAACGTCGGGCCCACCATCGGCCGTGAGCTGCGCACGCGCGGCGTGCTCGCGGTAGTGCTCTCGCTGCTCGGCATGATGGCCTACATCTGGTGGCGCTTCGAGTTCCGCTTCGGCGCCGGCGCCATGATCGCTTCGGCGCACGACGTGATCGTGACGCTCGGCGTCTACGCGCTGCTCGGCTACGAGTTCAACCTCACCACCATCGCCGCGTTCCTCACCCTGGTCGGCTACTCGGTCAACGACACCGTCGTCATCTTCGACCGCGTGCGCGAGAACATGCGCAAGCCCAAGCGGCTGCCGCTCACCCAGGTGATCAACGAGGGCATCAACGAGACGCTGTCGCGCACGATCATGACCGCGAGCACCACCCTGCTGGCGGTGCTGGCGCTGTTCCTGGTCGGCGGCGAGGTCCTGCGCGGCCTTTCCTTCGTGCTGCTGTTCGGCATCATCGTCGGGACCTACTCGACGATCTACATCGCGAGCGCGATGGTCCTGTTCTGGGAGGGTCGCCAGGCCGCGGGGGAGACCGCCAAGCCGGCCGCTGCGAAGGCGTCGCCGACCGCGTCGACTGCACCCCGACCCAAGGCTTCGCCCCGGCGCTCGTCGATCTAGACGCGGCCCGGCGTCGAGCCGCCCTTATAATCGAGATCTCTGGTCCGTTTCTCGCCGCGGGATGATCCCGGGGCGGGACGGCCCACGAGGTCGTGGTGTCAGCGTCCCTTCCGTTCAAGCGCGAAGTCGAGCCTCCGAGCCAGCCGCGGCGTAGCGTCCGCTTCGCCGACCTGCTCGAACGGTTGGAAGCGCACGGCCGCGACTACGACGAGGGCCGGCTGCGCTCGGTCTACGACTACGCCGAAGCCGCCCATCGCGGGCAGAAGCGGCGCTCGGGCGAGCCCTACCTCACCCACCCGCTGGCGGTCGCCTGGCTGCTCGCCGACCTCGGCTTCGACGCGACCTGCGTCGAGATCGCCCTGCTGCACGACGTTCTGGAAGATACGGGCGCGACCCGGGAGGACCTCGCCGCGGCGCTGGGGGAGGAGGTCGCCGCGCTGGTCGACGGCGTCTCCAAGATCGGCCAGCACGAGTACGTCCGGCGCGACCAGGCCCAGGCCGAGACCTTCCGCAAGCTGATCCTGGCCTCGGCGCGCGACCTGCGGGTCATCCTGGTGAAGATCGCCGACCGGCTGCACAACATGCAGACGCTCGACCACGTGCCGTCGGAGGCGCGCCGGCGCATCGCGCAGGAGACGCTCGAGATCTACGGACCGCTGGCGCACCGGCTCGGCATGTCGCGGGTCAAGACCGAGCTCGAGGACCTCGCCTTCTACTTCCTCTATCCGCACCAGTACGCCGAGCTCGAGTCCCGACTCAAGGAGAAGGTCAAGCTGGGCGCCGCGTCGACCCGCAAGATCAGCGAGCGCCTCGCCGCCGAGCTCGAGCGCGCCGGCCTCGAGGTCGAGATCAGCTCGCGGGTCAAGGGCTACTACTCGATCTACCAGAAGCTGCGGCGGCGCGGCATCGAGCTGCAACAGCTCTACGACTACCTGGCGTTCCGGATCGTCACGGCGACCGCGCAAGACGCCTACGCCGCTCTGGGCGTGATCCACCAGACCTGGCGCCCGATCCCTGGCCGCTTCAAGGACTACATCGCGGTGTCGAAGCCGAACCTCTACCAGTCGCTCCACACCACCGTGGTGTGGGACGAGGGGCAGCCGTTCGAAGTCCAGATCCGCACCCGCGAGATGGACGTGATCGCCGAAGAGGGGATCGCCGCCCACTGGCGCTACAAGGAAGGCAAGATCACCTCCGACGCCAGCGACTCCAACATCCGCTGGCTGCGCCAACTGCTCGAGTGGCAGCGCGAGGTGCAGGAGCCGCGCGCGTTCCTCGAGAACCTCAAGCTCGACCTCTATCCCGAGGACGTCTACGTCTTCACCCCCAAGGGCGACGTCTACTCGTTTCCGCGCGGCGCCACCTCGCTCGACTTCGCCTACCGTATCCACACCGATCTCGGACATCGCTGCACCGGGGCGCGCGTCAACGGGAAGCTCGAGCCGCTTCGCACCGAGCTGCGCAACGGCGACATCGTCGAGATCCAGACCAGCCCGGGGGGGCATCCCAGCCGCGACTGGCTGAGCATGGTCAAGACCTCTCGCGCGCGCTCGAAGATCCGACAGTGGCTCCACATTCAGCAGAAGCAGCAGGCCGAGGAGATCGGCCGCCGCCTGCTCGAGCAGGAGCTCAAGAAGGTGCGGCTCCAGCTCAAGGCTGCGCTGCGCTCCGCCGAGATGAAGGAGATCCTCGAGGCCGACGGCCTGCAGCGAGTCGAGGACCTCTACAGCCGCATCGGCTTCGGCAAAGCCCCGGTCAAGAGCGTGGTGCGGCGTCTGGCCGGCGCCGAGGCGATGGAGAAGGAGAAGGAGGAGCCGGGCCGGCTGCGCAAGGCGGTGGGCAAGCTGCTCTCGCTCGACGGCGCCGCGATCCGCGTTCGCGGCGAGGGCGACCTGCTGGCGTCGATCGCGCAGTGCTGCACGCCGGTGCCGGGCGAGCCGATCGTCGGCTTCGTCACGCGCGGCCGTGGCATCTCGGTGCACTCGGAGGACTGCGCCAACGTGCGCAACCTGCTCTATCACCCCGAGCGCGAGATCGATGTCGAGTGGGCCGACGCGTCCAACGTCGTCTACCCGGTAGTCCTGCGCGTCGAGACCGAGGATCAACCCGGTGTTCTCGCGCGCCTCACCGAGGCGATCGCCAAGCACGACGCCAACATCAAGAACCTCGAGGCCAAGAGCATCGGCGTCGGTCGCGCCGGGATCGAGCTGGTGGTCGAGGTCCGCGACCAGCGTCAGCTCGCGCGACTCCGCGAGACCATCGAGTCGCTACCGCACGTGATCCAGGTGATCCGCCAGCGCGGCGCTCGACGATCGGGACACCGCCGCGCCGCGGCATCGAACGCCCGTCCTTCGTCATAGGAGTGCCGGTCGGTGGCCAAGCCGGACAAAAAACTGCATCGTGATATTCGTCTTTGCTCATGTATTGACATATCTCTTTGGACACGTTACTCTCGTTTAAAGCTTTAAAGAATCGTCTTTAAGTGACGATTATGTTGAGCTTTGGCAGGGGGTAGCGCGCTTGGCCCTTTTCTCTAGGTCGAAGGGCGTAGTCGGGTTGGACATCGGGAGCTTCGCGCTGAAGCTGGTCGAGCTCCAACAGCACAAGAGCGGCGAATTCGCCCTACAGTGCCTCGGCATCGAGCCGCTCTCCCCGGAAGCCATCGTCGACGGGTCGATCATGGACTCCTCGCTGGTGGTCGAGGCGATCGAGAAGTTGAGCCTCGAGACCCGGGTCAAGAACCCGCAATTCGCGACCTCGCTGTCGGGCCACAGCGTCATCATCAAGAAGATCGAGCTTCCCACCATGACTCCCGAGGAGCTGTCGGAGTCGATCCAGTGGGAGGCCGAGCAGTACATCCCGTTCGACATCAACGACGTCCGCATGGACTACGTCCTGCTCTCGGATCCCGAGGCGGGCGGCGACCAGATGGAGGTCCTCCTGGTCGCGGTCAAGCGCGACAAGGTCAACGACTACGTGTCGGTGATCGGCCAGACCGGGCGCACGCCGGCGCTGGTCGACGTCGACGTGTTCGCGATCCAGAACGCCTACGAGCTCAACTACGACGTCGACCGCACGAAGGTCATCGCGCTGGTCAACATGGGCGCGGCGGTCACCAACATCAACGTGCTGGCGCGCGGCCAGACGCTGTTCTGGCGCGACATCTCGTTCGGCGGCAACCAGTTCACCGAGTCGCTCCAGCGCGAGTTCAATCTGAGCTTCGAGAACGCCGAGGCGCTCAAGCGCGGCCGCGAGGTCGAGGGCCACACCGCGAGCGACGCGCGGCGCGTGCTCGAGGCCGTCGGCGGCGAGATGGCGGGCGAGATCCAGAAGACGTTCGACTTCTTCTCGACCACCGCCAATGAAGGATCGGTCGACCAGGTCGTGCTCTCCGGCGGCGGCTCGCTCACGGCGGGGTTGCGCGACGTGCTCGCCGAGCGCCTCGGCTGCTCCATCGAGTTGATGAATCCGCTGCGACGGATCCAGTATCGCGAGAGCGATTTCAGCCAGGAGTGGATCGAGTCGATCGCACCGATGATGGCGGTCTCGGTCGGGCTGGCGCTGCGACGCGTAGGGGATTGAGCCGATGATCCGCATCAACCTCATCTCCGAGGGCAAGAAGGCCCCCGCCGTCCGGTCGGCGCGGCTGCGCGCGTTCAACATCAACGCGCAGAACATCGCGGTCTTCTGCGTGATCGCGTCCTTCGTGCTGGCGCTGCTCGCCTACGGCGGGTACTGGCTGTACATGAACACCCAGCTCAAGCGCCAGCAGGCCCAGATCGAGGAGCTCAAGGCCACCGTCGCCGAGCTCGAGGAGATCATCAAGGAGGTCGAAAGGTTCGAGAAGCGCAAGGTCGAGCTGCAGCACAAGATCAACGTCATCACCGACCTGCGCAACAACCAGCGCGGACCGGTCCACATCATGGATCAGGTCTCGCGCGCGCTGCCCGACTTCCTCTGGCTCGATCGCATGGAGATGAGCGCCGCGACGGTGACCATCCAGGGCAAGGCGTTCACCACCAGCTCGGTCGCGAACTTCATCGAGAACCTCGACGGCGTCGCCGAGTTCCAGGAGCCGGTGCTCAAGATCGCGACCTGGCGCGGTCAGGTCTACGACTTCCAGATCGCCTTCAACTACACGCCGGTCCCGGTGGCGCGCACTCCCGATGGGGCGCCGGCGCCGGCCCCCGGCACCACACCCGCCGCTGGCACCCCCCCCGTGGCCGGTCAGGAAGCCGCCGCTCGCTAGAGCGACGGAGGAGACGAAGACGTGGCGATCGAAACCGGACTCGAAGGAAAACCATGGTGGGTGGGGGTCGCGATCGGGCTCGGCCTCGGCCTCGCCGCCGGGTTGCTCGGCTACCAGCTCCAGATCAAGGAAATGATCGCGCAGCAAAAGCGCAACGACGCCCAGGTCGTCGAGCTGCAGGGCAAGATCACCCGCGGTCTTGCCGCCAAGGCCAAGCTGCCCCAGTTCCGCGAGGAAGTGGCGCTGCTCGAGGTCCAGCTCGAGAAGCTGCTCAAGATCCTGCCGCCGCGCCGCGACGTGCAGGACGTGCTGCGCCGCTTCCGCGCGCTGGCCGAGCAGGAGGACTTCGTGCTCTCCGAGTTCCGCCCCGGAGCGGAGGCGCAGAAGGACTTCTACAACGAGTGGCCGATCACGGTGCGCCTGCGCGGGACGTACCACAACCTGGCGCGGTTCTTCGATCGCATGAGCCGCTTCTCGCGGATCTTCAACGTCGACAACCTGCAGATCACCCAGAACCGGGTCGGCCAGCAGACCATCCAGGCGTCGTTCACCGCCAAGACGTTCGTGTACCAGGAGAGCGAGCCACCGCCGGCCGCCGCCGCGGGCGCTGCCGGCGCCAAGAAGGGTGGTCCGAAGTGAGCCTGCGAGCGAGCTTCCTCCTGCTGGCGCTCCTGGTCGGCGTCGCGTCGCAGTCGGCGGCGCAGACGCCGCAGGCGACGCCCACACCAACCGACGCTCAGGAACCGAGCGAGACCGGAGATCAGGCGACCGGCGACGAGCCGCAGGAGAGCGACGCGCCGCCGCCGGAGGAGCCCGATCTCGAGTCCATCGAGCGCATGCTGCGCGAGGACGAAGAGGTGCTCGGCGGCACGGGCTACGCTTACGAGCCGGGCGATCGGCGCGATCCGTTTCTCTCACTGCTGCGGGTCACCGACGAGCCCACGCTCCTCGGACCGCGCCCGGATGGCGTTCCCGGGCTGCTCATCGACGAGATCGAGGTCACTGGCATCTTCGTGACACCGCAGGGCGCTGTGGCCCAGGTGCAGGCGGCCGACAAAGCGAAGAGCTACTTGCTGCACGTCGGCGACGACCTCTACGACGGTTCGGTCGTCGCCATCCATTTCGACAAGGGTCAGGTGGCCGAGGTGGTCTTCAAGCAGGACGTGCGCGATCCCACCGCGGCGAAACCGTTCCGGGAAGTTATCAAGCAGCTCAACCCCTCGTAGAGATTCGGCGGGCGGGAGGCGTAAGCAAATGGGGCAACAACGGAAACCTGAGACGAGAGCCGGCGACTCGCGCCGCGGCAGTCTCCTGCGATGGACGGCCTTCGCATGGCTGCTACTGGGCGCCGGTCAAACGCTTCCAGCGGTGGACGGCGCTGCGCTCTCGCCGGTGCCGAAGGGGACGCCGGAGGAACCCTTCGTCGCGCCGCCACCGGCGGGCGCTCAGGCGTCCCGCCTGCAGGGCGTCGAGGTGGTCGAGCGCGGCGGCGAGACCCTGGTGCGCATCAAGGGCGACGGTGAGTTCGCCTACCAGAGCTTCCAGCTCGAAGATCCTCCGCGCTTCGTGGTGGATCTCGGCGGAGCGGTGAAGACCGAGGCCGATTCGAGTCTGGCGGTGGGATCCGACGAGGTCGAACGCATCCGCATGGCCCAGTACAAGTCGGAACCCGACCCAGTCGCGCGCGTCGTCTTCGATCTGCGCTCCGACTCACAGCCCTGGATCGGACGCGACCCGCAGGGACTTCTGGTGCGGTTCGACAATGGTTCGCCGGCGACGGCGGCCGCGGTCGAGCCAACCAGGGTGAAGAGGACCGTCGCGCAGCCGGTCGCGGTCGAGCGCCGGGCCGAGATCGCGCCTGAGCCGCTCGCCGCCGAGACCTCACTCGGCAGCCAGATGCTGGCCGCGCGCGTGATCGAGATCGAGCAGGACGAGCCGGTGCCCGCGGTCGAGCCCGCCGGCGCGCCGGTCGCCGCCGCCGCCGCCGCGCCCGAGCCGGAGATCCGGATCGCGGCGGCGTCGACCGAGCCCGAGCGCCCGACCCGCATCGCCGAGCCGATCGCACATGCGGCCGAACCCGACCAGGAGATCCGCGTCGCGCAGGCGTTGGAGCCCGAGCGTCCGGTCCTGATCGCCGAAGTGCCGACCGGCGGTCGCCCGGTCATCACCTTCGCTCAGGAGCCGGCGCCCGCCGTGCAGGAGCCGCCGCCGACGCAGCCGACCCTGGCCGAGGGCATCACGCTCCAGGGCGCGTTGCCGGACGAGGCGGCGGCGCCACGCTTCGGCGTCACCACCGTCGGCGGCACCAGGCAGTACTACGGCGCGCCGATCAGCATGAGCCTGAAGGACGCCGACATCACCGAGGTGCTGCGCTCGCTGGCGCGCATCAGCGGGCTCAACATCGTCATCCAGCCCGGCGTGTCCGGCCCGGTGACGGTCGAGCTCGAGTCGGTGCCGTGGGATCAAGCGCTCGATCAGATCCTCAAGATCAACCAGCTCGGAATGGAGCTCGAGGGCAACATCCTGCGCATCGCTCCGGTCGCTCGCCTGGCGCAGGAGGCCGAGGAGCAGCAGCGCCTGCAGTCGGCCAAGTCGCTGTCGCTGCCGCTCACCACCGTCATGCGCCGGGTGAGCTATGCCAGCGCCGGCGAGATCGCCGGCATCCTCCAGCGCGGCCGCGGCGGCACCGGCCTCATGAGCCAGCGCGCCAGCGTGATCGTCGACGACCGCACCAACACGCTGATCATCCAGGAGCTGCCGGCGTACATGGACCAGGTGATCTCGATCATCGAGAATCTCGACATCCCCGAAGACCAGGTGATGATCGAGGCCCGCATCGTCGAGACCACCAAGAACTGGTCGCGCTCGCTCGGCTTCGAGTGGAACTTCGAGGGCGTCGCCGACGCCGCCCACGGCAACACCACCGGCCTCGTCTTCCCCAACAACATCAGTGGCCCCGACGACGGGCCCACCGCCACCGGCGGCGCCAGTCTCCTGACCGGAGGCGCCAACGGGTTCTTGAACATCGGTCTCGGCAACATCCTCAACACCTTCGAGCTCGACGTCGTGCTGCAGGCGGCGGAGAACGAGGGCCTGGTCAACGTCATCTCGGCGCCCAAGGTCGCCACTCTCAACAACGAGCGGGCGTCGATCCAGAGCGGTCTCCAGATCCCGGTGCAGACGGTCGCCAACAACACGGTCACGGTGCAGTTCGTCAACGCCACACTGCGGCTCGACGTGACACCGCACATCACCGCCGAAGGCACCGTCCTGCTCGAGATCAACATCCAGAAGCGTGAGCCGCAGCAGGGCCTCGCCATCGTCGGCGCGCCCTCCGCACCGATCGCGACCCGCGACGCGCGCACCCGGGTGCTGGTGCGCGACGGCGGCACCGCGGTGATCGGCGGCATCTACGAGGTGTCGACCGACGAGTCCCAGGACCGCGTGCCGGGGCTGGCCAACATCCCGATCCTCGGGCACCTCTTCAAGAACAACAACCGGTCGAACACCAATGAAGAGCTGCTCATCTTCATCACTCCGCGCATCATCCACTTGTAGGTCGGAGAAACAGGAACATGAGACAGGCTGCAAGAACCACGCTCGTTCTCGCGCTGCTGCTGTCGGCGCTGGGGTGTGACTCGCATCTCGAGCAGACCGACGGCGGCGGGGTGGTGCTGTCGGTGAGCGACTTCGACGCGCTGCCCACCGTCGTCAGCGTTTCCGACGCTCGCGTCGCGGGAGTGACGATCGGTTCGATAACCCTCACCAGCATCCCCCGCGACATCGACGGCGACACCAGCAACCTGATGAACGTCGAGATGCAGTCCTACGAAGTGACGTTCACGCGCGGCGACGGCGGCACCCGGGTGCCCCCTCCGCTGGTGCGCAACATCTTCGGCGTGACGCCGGTCAGCGGTACGCAGGTCTACGAGAACCTGCCGGTCATGCTCAGCGACCAAATCAATACGGTGCCGCTGAAAGATCTGTTCCTGGAGAACGGCGGCTTCGACAAGGAGACCGACCGCACCAGCATCATCCTCAACCTTTCGCTGCGCTTCTTCGGGCGCAGCATCGCGGGTGAGGCGGTCGATACCACGCCGGTCCGGTTTACGGTCGAGTTCGTCCCGTGAGCGAGGAGAGAGCGACCATGAGAATGCACCTCCGGTTCAAGGCCCTGCTCCCTCTCGCGGCGGTCGCGATGCTCTTGGGGCTGGCCAATTGCACCACCGACTCGCCCACCGAGCCGCGGCAGCAGCCGCCGCCGTCGAGCGGCGGCGGCACCACGAATCCGTCGACCACCTGGAACATCACGCTCACGTCGAGCCGTCCTCAGCTCGACGTGAATGGGACCCGTTCGGCGACCATCACCATCCGGATCCGCGACTCCGTCACCGGCGCGCTCCCCCCGGACGGCGCTACCGTACTCGTTACGACCACGCTCGGTGAGTTGGGGATCCTCGGCAGCGGCGCCACGCAGACCACTGCGGTCGTGCAGCAAGGCGTGGCGACGGTGCTCCTCTTCCCCGGCGACGAGGTGGGCACGGCGAACGTCACCGCGCGCCTCGAGCAGAGCTTCGGCCAGATCAACATCCCGATCGACGTGGCCACCACTCCAGAGGCGACCGCGACGCCGTCGATCCCGGTGTTCTTCCTCGAGCGGGTCGAGCCCGACGAGGGCAGCCCGGAGGGTGGCGACATCGTGCGCATCCTGGGGCAGGAGATCGAGACGCCGGTGCGCGTCTTCTTCGGCGCCAACCCGGCCGAGGTCCTCGGCGTCACCTCCAACACCATTCGGGTGCGCACGCCGCGCAACGACGACGTTCCGCTTCCCCCGAACCCGGCCCGGCTGTCGGTCGACGTCACCGTCACCATCAACACCAACGAGGCCAACGAGGCCAGTGACACGCTGGTTCAGGGCTTCACCTATACGCGTGGCGACGTCGGCGTGCAGCCGGTCATCTTCTCGGTGACGCCGAACATCGGGCCCAACGAAGGCGGCACCCGCGTCACCATCAACGGCGACGGCTTCCAGTCGCCGGTGCAGGTCACGTTCGAGAACGGCAACGCCATCCTCGAAGCGCAGGTCGAGTCGGTGTCGCGCACACAACTGGTGGTGATCTCGCCGCCGGCGGTGGGCTTCGGCAACGACCTGCGCAACCAGCAGGTCAGCATCCGCGTGCGCAACCAGCTCAACGGCCTCGAGGTCCTGCGCGAAGCCGCGTTCCGCTACGGAGTCGCGTTCTCGGTGTTCGCGGTGGATCCGTCGTCGGGTCCGTTCACCGGCGGCACCCGGGTCACCATCTTCGGCGAAGGCTTCGACGAGCCGCTGGTGGTGGACTTCGGGACCGTGCGCCAGCAGGTGCTGTCGGTCACCGGCAACGAGATCCTCGTGCGTACCACCGCGTTGGATGTCGAAGGCAGCTGCCAAGACCGGAGCCTGCCGGTCAACGTGACGCACCTGGAGACCAACCAGACGGCTGGCGGCCCCTCCTTCATCTATCTGATCGAGCAGTTCGCGCCGAGCATCAACTCGACTTCGCCGGGCACGCTGCCGCAATCGCCTGGACAGGTAACCATCAACGGCGTCAACTTCCGTCAGGACATCCAGGTCACGTTCGATGGTCGGCCGGTCATCATCGCCAGCGTGAACAACACGCAGATCGTCGGCACCTTCCCGAACATTCCCAACACGTCGTTGGAAGAGGAGCCCTGCAACGAGAATGGGGATAGCCAGGAGGGTCAGCGCTTCGTGACGACGCCGCTCGAACTGGTAGTCACGGACCTCCAGACGGGCTGCGAAGACACGCTGAGCGTGAACGTTCGACCCAACGATCTGAGTTGCCGCAACGACATCGCGCCGACGCCGACGCCGCCAGCGACGTCGACGCCGCAGCCGACTCCTACCAACACTCCAGTACCCCCTTAAAGGAGCTCTTCAGAACACTCAGTGAACGGGGCCTGCGGGCCCCGTTCCTTTGTGGGTGTCCCGTCGCGCAGGGCGGTCGCAGCACGGCGCACCCCCCTTCCCGCTGGCGTCATAGACGACCGGAAACGGGCATTCGTATACTCCTGCGGAATGCGCAAGGCACTCCAGCTCTTGCTGCTCGCCCCAATCGC
>DATAFT010000076.1:0-5225 GCA_036257295.1 Thermoanaerobaculia bacterium | reverse complement strand
TCGCCGTCGCGCCGGCGGACGTTCCCGCCACCACGCCGCCGCGCTGGTAGAGGTCGCGGACGGCGGCCTCGAGGGGAGTGCCCGACAGACGACTGGTGATGCGCACCTGATCGCCGCCGGTGAAGAAGACGCAGCCGGCCGATGACAGCAGCGCGACCCCCTTCTCGCCGAACGCGCCCCCCCGCTCCTCGAGGTCGAGCCAGGCGACGTCGCTGGCGGCGAGCTCCTTGAACAGACCGCTGTAGGCGACCCACTGGTCGCGGGGATACCCGCTCGAGATCGTTGCCACCACCACCGACCTTTTGCGCGCGCGCGCGACGACTTCCCTGAGGATGGCGCGCTCGCCTTCCTTGTCTTCTCTACCTCCGATCATGACCAGGATGCCCTTGGGGTGCCCGGTCGAATGGTGATTGCCAGCGGGAATGCCGGCGGCGGCGCCGTTGCCATCGCCCACTCGGCGGCCGCGCCGGGCCGCCACCTTCTTGCTTCTCTTAGCGGCCGCCATGGCGTCGGCCCGCGCGCTCGACGCTACCGGCGAGCACTTCCCGGACCACCTCGAGATCGTCGTAGAACATCACGACCACCTCGCCGGTGCGCATCGTCGAGAGCGCGCTCTCGAGCGCCTCGCGCTCGTCGAGCACGATCTCGCACGGGAGGTCCGGCCGCTCCGCGGCGATGGCGTCGCGCAGGAGCTGCGCCACTTCACCCGGGCGGCGCCCGCGCTTGTCCTCGTCCTCCTTCAACACGATGTGGTCGAACGCCCGCGCCGCCGTCCGCGCGCCCTCCTCCAGCACCTGGTCGGCCCGATCGCCCGGAGCCCCAAGGACGCCGATCACGCGACCGCGACTCCACTTCCGCAGCGCTTCGCCCATCCCCTGGAACGCTGCGGGATTGTGCCCGTAGTCGATCACCAGCTTGCCGCCGTTCACCTCGAAAACGTTCTGGCGCCCCGAGTTGTGCTCGTTCGCGGAGAAGCTGCCGAACGCCTCTCGCAGGCACCCGGGTGAAACGCCCAGAGCGCGGCACGCCGCCGCGGCCGCCAGCGCGTTGGCGACGTTGAACGACACCGTGCCCCCGAAGGTGATCGGAATCGCGTCGATGCGGACCAGCGGCGTCGAGCGCTTGCCGCAGAGCTCGAAGATCGAGCCGCCACGCGCGACGTACGCCGTCCCTCCGGCGGCCACGTGACGGCGCACCGCGAAGCTACGAGGAGCGAGCGAGAAGAGCACGACCTGGCAGCCGCGCCGCGCCAGGTCAGGCCGGTCCGCGAGCGGGAGCACCAGCGGGTCGTCCGCGTTGAGCACGACGGTTCCACCGTCGCGCACCCGCTCGACCACCAGCGATTTGATGTGGACGATGTCGTCGAGGTTCTCGATTCCATCCTGGCCGACGTGATCGAGCTGCACGTTGGTCATCACCGCGACGTCCGACCAGTCGTAGCCGAGGCCGCCGCGCACGATGCCTCCGCGCGCGGTCTCGAGCACTGCGGCCTCGACCGCGGGATCGCAGAGAATCGCCCGTGCTGAGAGCGGGCCGGTCATGTCGCCGTGGGCGACCTCGCGGCCGCCGACGTGGATGCCCGAGGTCGTGGTCATGCCGACGGTCTTTCCGGTCGAGGCCAGCACGCTCGCGATCATCCGGGTGACGGTGGTCTTGCCGTTGGTGCCGGTGACGGCGACGATGGGGATGCGCCCGTCCGAGCCGCCCGGGAACATCATGTCTACGATGGCGCCGCCGACGTCGCGCGGCTGGCCTTCGCTCGGGAATCGATGCATGCGTAGTCCGGGCCCGGCGTTCACCTCGACGATGCCGCCGCCGCGTTTGGGAACCGGCTGCGAGATATCCGGCAGGATCAGGTCGATGCCGCAGATGTCGAGCCCGATCACGCGTGCCGCGCGCTCGCACAAAGCGCGCACCTGGGGATGGACGACGTCGGTCACATCCGCTGCCGACCCACCGGTCGAGAGGTTGGCTCCCTGTGTGAGCTGGACCACGCGGCCGGCCTCGGGCACGGCCTCGAGCGCGAGTCCCTGGTCGTCGAGCTCCGCGAGGACCGCTGCGTCCGCGGCATCGACCCTCGACAGCGGCTTGGAGTGACCCTCGCCGCGGCGCGGGTCGAGGTTGATCTCGTCGATGAGCTCGCCAATCGTCCGCGCGCCGTCGCCGACCACTTCCGCCGGCCGGCGCAGACTGGCGGCGACCATCGAACCGTTGACGACCAGCACGCGGTAGTCGTTGCCGGCATACTGCTCTTCGATCAGGACCGCGCTGCTCTGCGCCGCCGCGCTCTCGAACGCGGCGCCCAGCGCCTCGATCGACCTCACCTCGGTGGTCACGCCCTTGCCATGATGGCCGTCGACCGGCTTGACCACCGCGCACTCGCCGATGTCTCGCCACTCCTGGACCGCCTGGTCGAAGGTCTCGACCTCCGTGCCGGCCGGCACCGGCAGGAAGGCGTCTCGCAGGAGTTGCTTGGTGAGGCTCTTGTCGCTGGCGATGTCCACGCCGACGCCACCGGTCCCGTCGGTGAATGCCGCCTGAATGAGGCGCCGGCGCCGCCCGTAGCCTAGTTGAACCAAGCTGCTGTGCTGGTCGAGGCGCCGCACCGGAATGTTGCGGGCAACCGCGGCGTCGACGATGCTCCTCGTGCTCGGACCGAGCTCGGTCCGCTCCACCAGGCGGCGCGCTTCGAGGATCGCCGGCTCGAGCGGGTAGTCCTTGTTCGCCACCGTAGCCTCGACCAGCTCCAACGCCGCTTGCAGCAGATGCCGCATCGCCGCCTCGTTGCGGCACCGCACGACGATCGAGTACGAGCCCGGCTCGGCGAGCACCCGAGTTTTGCCGTAGCACACGCCGATGCCGGCCTGACCGGAGAGCTCGATCGCCACGTGCTCGACGATGTGGCCGAAGTAGGTGCCATCGCGCAGGCGATCGACGAAGCAGCCTTCGTAGCCGCCACCGCAGGTGTGCGTCCGCAAGCCGGGCAGCCGCTCGAGCAGTCGATCGTTGAAACCCTCGAGCTCGCGACTCTCGCGCTCGGCGAGATCCTCGAGCTCGATCTGAGCGATCAGGACCGGTCGGTGGTGATGGACGTTGGGGCCGCCAATGTAGCGGAATCGTTCGATGCGCATTCGACGTCCTCGATCGGCGGCAAGTCGCCGCAGATCAAGACAGCAATTCGAATGCCAACGAACCCTCAGTCCACGATCGCCTGATACGCCAGGGTCTTGAACTCGCTGCCGTACGTGAGCCCCTCGTGCGGGAGGATCTGGATCATGAAGATCGTGACCATGTCTTCTTTGGGATCGATCCAAAACCGTGTGCCGGCGGCGCCGCCCCAGCTGTACTCGCCGACCGAGCCGAGCGCGCCGTTGCGACCCGGGCTCTGGTTGACGCGGAAGGTGAGCCCGAACCCATCGCCCGGCCCCAGATTGCCCGCCCGCGGCTGATCGCCGATGCCGTCGCTCGCCATCAGCTCGACCGTCTTGCGCGACAGGAGGCGACGGCCGCCGAGCTCGCCGCCGTCGAGCAGCATCTGGACGAAGCGCAGGTAGTCGCGCGTGGTGGAGGCGAGCCCGCCCCCGCCGGATGCGAGCTTGGGCTTCGTGAGGTAGTCGCGCGGCGGATTCGCGTACGGGCGCAGCTTGCCATCGTCGCCGCGGGTGTAGATCGCCGTCAACCGGCTCTTCTTCTCCGCCGGAACCCAGAACGCGGTGTCGCGCATGCGCAACGGCTGGAAGATCCTCGACTCGAGGAACTCGTCGAACGGTTGGCCTGACATCACCTCCACCAGCCGCCCGAGGACGTCGATCGAGAGGCCGTAGCGCCAGACCGTGCCGGGCTGGTCGTGAAGTGGCGCCTCGCCGATCTTCTTCACCAGGTCGGCGAGCGTGAGGTCGTTGCTCGACGCGTCGATGCCCAGCTTCTTGTAGAGGCGCTCGCCCCGCGCGTCGCGAGGTCCCTCGTAGGAGAGGCCCGAGCTGTGGGTGAGGAGGTCGCGCACGCTCATGTCGCGCTCGGTGGGCTCGAGCCGGTAGCCGCGCTCGCCGGTGGCCGGATCGACCGACTCGACCGCGACCTTCAGGTCGTGCAGCTCCGGCAGCCAGCGCGAGGCCGGAGCGGTGAGCGGGAAGCCCTGCTCCTCGTGGAGCATCATCACCGCGACCCCGGTGATCGCCTTCGACATCGAGAAGATGCGGAAGATCGCATCGTCCTTCATCGCCGTGTTGGCTTCGCGATCCTGGAACCCCCAGCTCTCGAGGTAGGCGAGCTTGCCGTGCCGCGCGATCGCCCCGATCGCGCCCGCCACCTTGCCCTGATCGACGTAGCGCTGCATCACCGGCGCGATGCGAGCGAGCCGCTCGCTCGAGAGCCCGACCTCTTCGGGTCGCGCGCTCGGGATGCCCTCGGCCCAGCCGGTCGAGGTGTCCTCGGCGGCGCGGGCGACGGGCCAGCCGAACGCGACACCGAAGGCAACGCCGACGAGGAGAACCGCGATCGTTGGCCCGCCGTGCGCACGCTTCATGACTCTCTACGCCTCCGCCACTTCGGCCTTCGACACCACGAACCCCGCGCGAGGGAAGTGCACCACCACTTCGCCAGCCAGCGGATCGCGGCGGCGGATCGCGACGTGCTGCGCCGACGACGACACCACCTCGCCTGCGACCGGGATGCGCCCATAGTCGTCGGGCGCGACTCCGACGCGGTCTCCCGGCTTGAGACCGTTGGGGTCGGCGGGATCGGCGCGCACCGCCGTGGTCGGCAACGCCTTGGTGCCGACCACGAGCGCCTCGGCGCTGGTCATGTCGGTCTTCTTGCCGTGGCCGATGGCGCGGATGCGCGCGCCCCAGGCCCGCAGCTTGGGGAACTCGGCGAGCAGGCCAGCCGCGCCGCGATACGCGTTCTCGAGAAACCACACCTCGATGAACATCGAGAGGTCGGCGAGCGACGCCGCGGCGCCGAGCAGGAACGGCCGCCCATCGGCGAGCTGCCGCTCGATCCAGTCCGCATAGGCACGCCACTGATCCCTGGCGTACGGGCCGCGCGCCGCCATCGCCTCGAAGTCGAAGCGTCCGCCCGAGAGTTTCTCTCGATCCTCGACGAACCCCGGCTGCAGGTCCGACGGCTTGAGGTTGCCGAAGATGACCGCGACGCTGGCTTGGAAGAACGGACGATCGGCGAGCATCGTGGTCGCCCAGCACATTCCCTCGCTCGCGCCGGGATAG
>DATAFT010000075.1:0-1963 GCA_036257295.1 Thermoanaerobaculia bacterium | reverse complement strand
ACCGTCCCCTTCGCCGTCCACGGACCGCACCGGGCGACGCGCCACATCGCGCGTAGGCTTCCGATCAGCGCGCCGTCTTTCCGGATGGCCTCGGCCCCGTAGTGGCTGCAGGTCGGGACGAACCGGCAGCGCACTCCGGCTCGCCCCATCAACGGCGACAGCGTGGCTTGATAGGCGGAGATCGCGCCGAGCAGGCCGCGAGCGCTCCACTGCGCTTCGGGCGCTCGGGAGAGATCGAAGGCGAGCAGCGCCGCCACCGCGGTCGCTGCTACCCAGAGCTTGATTCGCGTCGGCTTCCGCGTCGACTCAGAACCGATCGGCGAACGGGCTGAGGCCGGGGATGATGAAGCGCTCACCCTTCATGCCCTTGACGATGCAGAGCACGTGCACGACCACGACCGCCAGCGCGTAAACAGGGTAGATGGCGCACGACACACAGCCTACGCCCGGAATGTTCATGATGATCGCGAAGACGATGCCGATGAGGATCTCGGCCGCCAGCAGCACGATGCCGTGCTTGGCGTGCCACTGGACCTCCTTGTCCTCCTTCTCGACCAGAAGCGGGACCAGGGCGAGAATCCAGAGGTAGGCGAGAACGATCATCGCGACGTTGGGCTGGCCCGAAGCAGCCGGAGGAGGCGGCGGATTGTACGGAGGGGGCGGGGGAGGTGTCGTCTGATCGGTCATCGAGTCCTCCTAGGAAACGGCATCGGCGCGCCTGCCGGCCTGTTCGGGGTGTTGCGGCGGCAGCATAGCCGACCGTTGCCGACCCTCTCAAGCGGGTGCCGATCGCTTGGAGGAAGTGCCCACCACACGCTGATAGGTCGCCCGGTAGCGCGCGACCACGTCCTCACGCGAGAACCTGGTCTCCGCCCACCGCCGGCCGGCGACGCCGAACGCGCGGCGCCGGTCCTCGTCGCGCAGCAGCGCGAGCGCCGCTTCGGCCATACCCTCGACGTCGCCCAGCGGCCGGAGGTACCCGTTCTCGCCGTCTCGGATCACCTCTGGCAGCCCCCCTACGTCGCTCGCGATCACCGGCACTTCGCACGACAGCGCCTCCAGCGCCGCCAACCCGAAGGACTCGATCTCGGAGGGCAACAGGAAGAGGTCGACGTGCGCCAGCACGTCCTCGATGTTGGCGACGGTGCCGATCAGATCGACGCGGTCGCGCACTCCGAGCTCGCGTGCCTGGCGCTCGGCGCGCGGCAGATCGGGACCGTCACCGACGAGGAGGAGTCGGCTCGGGATCTCGCTTGCCACTCGATGGAAGATCGACACCACGTCGGCCACGCGCTTCACCGGTCGGAAGTTCGAGACGTGCGCCAGGATGCGCTCGCCCGGCGCGCCGAAGCGCTGGCCGCGGCCGCGCTCGATCGCTTCGTGGAAGCGGCGCGGATCGATGAAGTTGGGCACCACCTCGATCGGCGTTTGGATCTGGAACGTCTCGTGGGTCGCGCGCTTGAGCGCCTCCGACACCGCAGTCACCAGGTCGCTTTGCACGATGCCGAAGCGCGTGGTCTCGGCGTAGCTGGGATCGTTGCCGACCAGCGTGATGTCGGTGCCGTGCAGCGTCGTGATCACCTTGATCGGCTGCGGCGCCAGGATCTGACGCGCCAGGATCGCGGCGACCGCGTTCGGCACGGCGTAGTGGACGTGGAGGAGATCGAGGCGGTGCTGGCGCGCCACCTCGACCATCTTGGTGGCGAGGGCGAGGTCGTACGGCGGGTACTCGAACAAGGGGTACTGCGCCACCGCCACCTCGTGGAAGAAGAGACGGGGCCCCGCCCAGGTCCAGCGCGGCGGCACCGCGTAGCTCATGAGATGGACCTCGTCGCCGCCCTCGGCGAGAGCGCGCGCGAGCTCGGTGGCGACCACGCCGGATCCGCCGACCGTCGGATGGCAGGCGATGCCGACCTTCACGTCAGGCCCCCGGGTACGAGGTCGAGCGGATCGGTTACCGCGA
>DATAFT010000066.1:0-3861 GCA_036257295.1 Thermoanaerobaculia bacterium | reverse complement strand
GGGATCGCGCCCTCGCCCCGGGCTCGAGGTCGACGGCGTCTGCCACGACTCGCGCCGGGTCGAGCCCGGCGACCTGTTCGTGACCTGGCGAGGCGACCACTGGGACGGCGCGTCGTTCGTCGAGGAGGCGGCGCGCCGCGGCGCCGTCGCGGTGCTCACCGATCCACGCGCCCCGGTTCCGCTGCTGCCGTGGTTGGTGGCGCCCGAGCCGCGCAGTCTGCTGGCGCCGCTGGCGTCGCGTGTCTACCAGCATCCCGATCGCGAGCTGTTGATGGTCGGCGTCACCGGCACCAACGGCAAGAGCACCACGGTGGCGTTGATCGCCGCGCTGCTCGACGAGGCCGGCTGCCCGAGCGCCCTGCTGGGGACGCTCGGCTACCGCTTCCGCGACCTCGACTTCGGCGGCGAGCGCACCACGCCCGAAGCGTCGGACCTCCACCGCGTGCTGCGGCGCGCCCACGACGCCGGCGCCATGGCCGCGGTGATGGAGGTCTCGTCGCACGCGCTGGTGCAGGGGCGCGTCGACTGCGCCGCCTTCGACCTCGCGGTGTTCCTCAACCTGACCCGCGATCATCTCGACTTCCATCCCACGATGGAGGACTACTTCTCCGCCAAGGCGTCGCTGTTCGAGCGGCTCGAGGACGACGGGCGCGCCGTGATCTCGATCGACGGACCCTGGGGCGAGCGCCTGGCGGCGCTCCACCCCCGGGCGCTCACCTTCGGCGAGCGAGGCGCGGTGCGCTTCGTCGATCTGCGGCTGTCGACCAGCGGCATCGTCGCGCGCGTCGCGGCGCCGCGCGGCGAGATCGCGATCGCTTCGCGGCTCCTGGGCGCCTACAACGCGCAGAACCTGCTCGCCGCGGTCGCCGCCGCCGAGGCGCTCGAGCTCGATCCCGAGGTCTACGGCCCGGCGCTCGGCCGATTCGAGCGCGTGCCGGGACGCATGCAGCCGGTGGAGCGCGGCCAGAGCTTCCCGGTGGTGGTCGACTACGCGCACACCGACGGCGCGGTTCGCGCCGCGCTGCAAGCGATGCGCGGCTTGACCGAAGGGCGGCGCTTGATCGTGGTGTTCGGGTGCGGCGGCGATCGCGATCGCGGCAAGCGCCCGCTCATGGGCCGAGCCGCCGGCGAGCTCGCCGACTACGCGATCCTCACTTCCGACAATCCGCGCAGCGAGGACCCGCTCGCGATCCTGCGCGCGATCGAAGAAGGAATCGCCGAAGTCCCCGGTGCGCGGTGGGAAGTGGTGCCCGACCGTCGTGCAGCGATCCGGCGCGGGGTCGAGCTGGCCGCCGAGGGCGGCAGCCTGCTGATCGCGGGCAAGGGCCACGAGCGCGTGCAGCTGGTCAAGGATCAGCGGCTGCCGTTCGTCGATCACGACGAGGCGGCCAAGGCGATCGAGGAGGTTCTCGGAACGGGCGACCAGAGGCGAGGTTCGGACAGTGGTGACGGGCGCACTTCGTGATGCCGCCGAAGCGATGGACGGCAGGCTGCTGATGGCCGGCGGCGAGAGCCTGTTCTCGGGGGCCGCGATCGACTCGCGCCAGGTGCGCGCGGGCGAGCTCTTCTTCGCGTTGCGCGGCACGCGCGCCGATGGTCACGGCTTCGTCGGCGCGGCGCTCGAGCGCGGCGCCTCCGCGGCCGTGATCGATCGCGCGCGCGCCGGCGACGTCGACGCCGACGCCAGGCGCATCGAGGTCGCCGACCCGTTCGTCGCGCTGCACGCGCTCACTCGCCACGCGCGGCGCCGGGTGCCGCGACATCTGGTCGGCGTCACCGGCTCGGCCGGCAAGACCACCACCAAGGAGCTGCTCGCCGCCATGCTGGCGCGCCGCTTCCGCACCGCCGCGAGCCCGGGGAATCTCAACAACCTCTACGGTTTTCCTCTCGCGCTGCTGGGCGTCGCCGACGACACCGAGTGGATGGTGGCCGAGCTCGGGATGTCGGAGCCGGGCGAGCTCCGACGCATCTCGGAGCTGGCGCGCCCCGACGCCGTCGTCCTGATCAACGTGCGGCCGGTGCACCTCGAGTTCTTCGGCACGCTGGAACGCATCGCCGAAGCCAAGGCCGAGATCTTCGAAGGCCTCCAGCCGGGCGGCGTCGTGATCGCCAACGCCGACGACCCGCAGGTGGTGCGCGTCACCCGCCGCCGCATCGCGGAGTCCGGCGGTGAGGTGGCGTGGTACGGGATGGCGGGCTCGCCGCCCGCCGGCGACCACGAGCTCACGCTGCGCGTGCGCGACCTCGAGTGCCCGGTCTCCGGTCAGCCAGGCAGCCGCTTCGTGCTAGAGGCTGGCCCATGGGGGCGTGGGCCGGGAGGGGCCACCGCCGGCGGCGACCCGGTGGAGATTCGGCTCCCGCTGATCGGTCGTCACAACGTCGAGAACTGTCTGGCGGCGGCGACCGCCGCCTATCGGTTCGGCGTGCCGCTCGACGCGATCGCAGAAGCGGCCGCGGCCGCCGTGCCGGCGCAGTGGCGCGGAGTGCTGCGACGCGCCGGTGAGGCTCTGGTCTACGACGACAGCTACAACTCCAATCCGGACGCCATCGCGCGTGCTCTCGAAGCGGTGGCGCAGTTGCCGGCGAAGCGGCGCTGGGCGGTCCTCGGCAGCATGCTCGAGCTCGGGCCCGAGGGTCCGCGCTTTCATCGCGAGGCGGGCCAATGCGCGGCGCGTCTCGGTTTCGATCCGGTGGTCGGAGTGGGTGAGCTCGCCCGCGAGATGGTCGCCGCCGCCGCCGCCGAGGGCGCCGGCACCGCCTGGTTCGCCACCGCCGCGGAAGCGGCGAGCTTCGCGTCGAAAGAGATCCGAGCGGGAGACCTGCTGCTGGTCAAGGGGTCTCGAGGCGTCGGCCTCGAGGTGGTGGTCGACCATGTGCTGGCCCGGTCCTAGCGATGCTCTATCACCTCCTCTACCCGCTACAGGACAGCGTTCCTGCGTTCAACGTCTTCCGTTACATCACGTTCCGAGCGGCGGGTGCGGCGCTCACCGCGCTGCTGCTGTGCCTGCTGCTCGGACCGTGGGCGATCCGGACGCTGCGGCGACTCTCGATCGGCCAGTCGATCCGCGAGGAAGGACCGCAGAGCCACCAGGGCAAGGCGGGCACGCCGACCATGGGCGGCCTGCTCATTCTGGCGGCGGTGCTGCTGCCGACGATGCTGTGGGCGCGCCTCGACAACGCCTACGTGTGGGTGGCGTCGGGCTCGATGTTCGCGTTCGGCGCCATCGGCTTCGCCGACGACTACCTCAAGGTGGTTCGGCACCGGAACAAGGGTCTGTCGGCCAAGGGCAAGTTCGCGCTCCAGATCGTGGTCGCGCTGGGGGTGGCGTGGGCGCTCTACCAGCTCCCGATCGAGCCTTCGCTCACCTTCCCGTTCTTCAAGAACGTGGTGGTCGATCTCGGGCCGTTCTATGCGCTGCTGGTGGTGGTGGTGCTGGTCGGTTGCTCGAACGCCGTCAACCTGACCGACGGACTCGACGGCCTCGCCATCGGGGCCACGCTGGTGGTGGCGGCGACCTACGCGATCTTCACCTACATCGCGGGCCATCGCGTGGTTGCCGAGTACCTCCAGGTGCCGCAGGTGCCGGGAGTGGGCGAGGTGGCGGTCTTCTGCACCGCGCTGGTGGGCGCGAGCCTGGGCTTCCTGTGGTGGAACAGCCATCCCGCCGAGGTGTTCATGGGCGACGTCGGATCGCTCGCGATCGGCGGCGCGATCGGTACCGTGGCGCTGCTCGCCAAGCAGGAGACGATCCTGGTGCTGGTGGGCGGGCTGTTCGTGCTCGAGGCGCTGTCGGTGATCGTGCAGGTGGGGAGCTTCAAGCTGCGCGGCAAGCGCGTCTTCCGCATGGCGCCGCTCCACCA
>DATAFT010000048.1:0-11875 GCA_036257295.1 Thermoanaerobaculia bacterium | reverse complement strand
CGAGAGTCTCGGTGATGCGCTTCGTCATCTCCTCGAGCGTCGGAGCCACCTCCTCGAACGAGGTGGCGGTCTGCTCGACGACCGGCGCGTAGATGGCGAGGACGCCGGCGGCGTCATCGGGGGTGGCGAGTCGGATGGTGGCGGGCATCGGCGGCGACTCGGCTGCCGATTGTAGTTGACCGCCGCCGCCCACCCATGCATATTTGCCACGTGCTCACTCGCATGGAGAAGTCTTCAGCCGGCGTCGAGGGTCGGCCTTGAGCGGCCGGATCTCGATCGAGCCGGCCGACCCGCGGTATGGCCTGGCCGACCAGGTGGTCTGGTCTCAGGACGAAGTCGAAGCGGTGGAGCTGGCCGAGGACGCTTCGCTACAGAGTCACACGATCGCTTCGCCGGCCGGAGCGCGCCCGATAGCGTTCGTCGACGGCGTGCGCCGTAGCGAGGCCTGGCTCTACTACGACGACGCGGCCGCCCCCCCCGCCCCAACCGGGGATGGGCCAGCCGGCGTCACCGCGCGCGGCCTGGCGGGCGCGTTCGGGGTCGGCTGCGTCCGCGTCGAGGCGAACCGGCGCCCCGAGTTCGGCGAGCACCGCATCGAACGTCTGTTGATATGGGGCAGTGGAGCGTCGGTGGACGACGCTCTTCCCGACGTCGAGGGCGGCTGGCGGTGGCGCGCGGCGGCGATACCCGACGTCGACCCCGATGCGCCGCTTCACGAGCTGCAGCGTCGGATGAGAATCGCCGAAGCCGAGCTCGCGGAAGAGCTCGCGGCCGGTGAGCTGCTGACGGTGCTCGACGGCACGCTCGCGACAGTGCGTGCTCCCGACGTCGCCATCGTCGGCTACGTCAAGACCCACCACCGTGCGCTGCTCGCGCCCGACCAGCACGCGCTCGTGCCCCGCCTCCGCGCCGGTGAGCGAACGACTCTGTTCCAGCTCCACCGTCAGGGCCTGCGCGGACGTCCGTACTCTTGCTACTTCCGTTTGGCGGACTCAGGACCGCTGGCCAGCCCTTGGTCCGGCATCGTGCGTCTCGAGGTCCCCGAGTCGGGCGGGCTCGAGCGCGCTCGTCGCCTGATCGACGCTGCCGCGGCGGTGCTGGCTCCGTTCGCCGGTGTTCCGCATCGCGACCCTCGGGCACCGCAGAACCTGCAGCCGATCGGAGCGCTCGAGACTCACCTACGGCATCTGCTCGGCTCGCCCGCGCTGGCCATGCGGGCGGTGCGCGATGCCGTCGCCCGGTCTCGGGTCGACGCGCTCGCCGGGGCCGGTGCGCCGACGGCGGAGGTGATGTAGTGAGCCGGCAGATCGGTCTGGTCGACGGCTCGACACCCAGTAACACACGGCGGTTCCACGTCGTGCTCGATGACGACGCAGTGGCGCAACTCGACGATCTGGTCATGAGCACGCAGGTCCTCCCCGACGGCACCGAGCTTCACCACTACGGCATCGTGGTGGAGGGCTTGGGACAAATCGAAGGGGCCGAGCTTCCCTCCGATACGCAGCGCATCGCTGGCGCGCGAACGATGCCCGGGACGACCACCCGGCGCGTCGAGGTGCAGACGCTGCGAACCGTGCCCGAGCTGTGGATCCCTCCGGCCCCCGGAGCCGCCGTCGCGCGCGCCTCCGGCGCGCATCGCGACCGGGCGCTCTTCCTCGATCAGATGGAGCAGCCGCTCGCGGTCGGCCTCGATCAGAATGGCCAGGTCGTGATGGCCGACTTCACGTTCCTCAACGGCGAGAAGGGCGGCCACGTCTCGATCTCGGGTGTCTCGGGGGTCGCCACCAAGACCTCCTACGCGCTCTTCCTCCTGTACATGCTGTTCGAGACCGAGCAGGGTCGCCGTCTGCTCGGAGCGCACTCGACCAGCACCCGCGCGCTGGTGTTCAACGTCAAGGGTGAGGACCTGCTGCAGATCGACCGCCCGAACCGCCGCTTCGCGCAGCACGAGGAAGCGCTCACCGGTTGGCGCGCGCTCGGCGTCCCCGATCCGGGCGCGTTCCGTCGCGTTCGTCTCTACGCGCCGCGCTCCGAGCACAGTCGCCAAGGGTCGCTCGCGACCGACGTGGTGTCGCGGACGAAGGACGAGGTGGTGACTTACGGCTGGCCGCCTGCCGACTTCATCCGCGACGGCCTCCTGCGCTTCTGCTTCGCCGAGGACGAGGACGCGAGGAATCAGGTCGGCTTCGTCGAGCAGCGGGTGCGGGTGCAGCTCGCGCGCTGGGCGTATCCGCTCGAGAACGAGCCCGGCTGCGTAGTGCTCGCCGCGCCGCCGGAAGGCGCCTCATTCGTGTTCGAGCGGGTGGCGAGGGAGCGTCGCGAGCCTCGACCGGCGAGCGCCGGTCACCCGGTGCGCGACTTCGGCGATCTGGTCGACTTCCTCACCGCGCGCCTCGCCCCGGAGAGCGAGGAGAACGCCGATCGTGCCTGGACCGCCGGCGCCCAGCAGGGAACGCTGCTCGCCTTCCTGCGCCGCCTCTACGCCCAGGTGCCGCGGCTCGGCAAGCTCATCGCCCGCGGTGTCCAGCCGGTGAAGCTCGACGAGTCGATCACGGTCGTCGACATCCATTCGTTGCACGACGCGGCGCAACGTTTCGTGGTCGGCGCGCTGTTGAGCAGCATCTTCGAGGAGAAGCAGGGGAAAGGTCGCGAGCCGCTGCGCTTCATCGTGCTCGACGAGCTCAACAAGTACGCCCCGCGCCAAGGCTCGAGCCCGATCAAGGACGTCCTGGTCGACATCGCCGCGCGCGGTCGCAGCCTCGGTGTGCTGCTGATCGGGGCCCAGCAGAGCGCGGGCGACGTCGACGGCAACGTCATCCGCAACGCCGCGCTCAAGGTCGCCGGCCGGCTCGACGCCGGAGAGGCCGGCGAGTACCGGTTCCTGACCGCGGAGCTGCGCGAGCGCGCGGCGCGGTTCCTGCCCGGCACCATGGTGTTCGATCAGCCGCTCATCCCGGCGCCGATCCCGCTGCGCTTTCCGTTCCCCGCCTTTGCCACCAACGTCGCCGAAGGCCGCGCCGCGCCGGCTCCGGTCGCCGCCGGCGAGCTCTTCGACAAGCTCTGAGCGTCCGATCGATGCGCGTCCTCCACACCGCCGACTGGCACATCGGGCGGGTGCTCCACAACCAGCCCAGGCGCATCGACCACGAGCGTGTGCTGGCGGAGATCGTCGCGATCGCGCGCGATCGCCGCCCCGACCTCATCCTCCACGCCGGTGATCTGTTCGACGCGCTGCGTCCCTCCTATGAAGACATCACGCTCGGGCTCGACACCCTGCGCGAGCTCGCCGAGGTCGCGCCCACGGTCGTGCTGTGCGGCAATCACGACTCGCCGGTGCTCTTTCGCATCTTCCAGAAGCTCCTGGGCCCCGCCTCGCGGCTGCGCTTCGTCGACAGGGCGCGGCTGCCCGACGCCGGCGGCATCCTCGATTTCCCGGTGGGCGACCGGCGGCTGCGTCTCGCGCCGCTGCCGTTCGTGCACCAGAACCGCCTGCTCGAAGCGTTCGAGGACCCGGCCAAGCGCACGGTCACCTACGCCGATCGCCTCGGCGACATCGAGAGCGTGCTGCGCGACGGCCTGCTCGACGGCTACGACCCGACGCGCGACGTCCTGCTCTTCGCCGCGCACCTGCACGTGAGCGGCGCGACGTACTCGGGAAGCGAGCGCCCGCTTCACGTCTCGGACGTCTACGCCACGCGCGTCGAGCATCTGCCGGTCGTCTCCTACGCCGCGTTCGGCCACATCCACCGGCCCCAGCAACTCACCGGAACCACGCCGGGCCGCTACTCGGGCTCCCCACTGCAGCTCGACTTCGGCGAAGTGGGCGAGAAGAAGGAAGTGGTCCTGGTGGAGCTCGAGCCCGGCGATCCGGCGCGCATCGAGCTCGTCCCGCTCGCGAGCGGCCGTCGATTGCGGCGATTCGTCGGCACCATGCCCGAGCTCGAAGCGCTCGCTCCGTCGGTGGGCGAGGAGATCTGCCTGATCACGTTGAACGTCGAAGCTCCCATCGTCGATCTGTCCGACCGGGTGGCTCGCCTGCTTCCCGAGGCAGTCGTGCTGCCGATCCAGGAGAACGTCGCGAATCGGCGGCTCACTACTACCGTCGAAGGGCCGTCCGACACGGGTGCCGAGCCCAGCCTCACTGAGTTTTTCCGCGAGTACCTCGAGAAGCAGGGCACCAAGGGAGCGTCCGCCGACGAGGTCCTCCAGCGCTTCGAGCAGACGCTCGAAGCCCTGCTGATCGAGCAGGAGCCGAGCTTTCCCGAAGAGGCGCAGCTCCTGGCGGACTTTCCCGAGTTCGCCGAGCCCTCCTCGTCACCGCCACCGCCGGCGCCCGCGCCTGCAGTGCAGACCGTTCTGCAGGGTTTCGAGTCGAGCGACGGCGGCGCCACACCGCGGAGACGGCGGTGAGGCCGATCCGGCTGGTGATCCAGGGCCTGCGCTCGTACCGGCAGCGCCAGGACATCGACTTCACCGGAGCGGGCCTGATCGCGATCGTCGGCGACACCGGCGCCGGGAAGTCGTCGATCCTCGAGGGACTCTGCGTAGCGCTCTACGCCGCCTCGACCTGGGAGAAGAAAAACGTCAAGGCACTGATCTCTTCCGGCATGTCCACGCTCGACGTCGACCTGGTGTTCGAGGCGGAGGGCAAGCGTTGGCGCGTGCATCGCTCGTTGCCCGCCGGCAACTACCCACCTGCCATCCACTGGCTGGTGGGCGAGAGCGACGGCACCCGGCTCGACGGCGCGCGCGAGGTCAACGACCGCATCGTCGCGCTGGTGGGGCTCGACTACGACGCGTTCCTGCGAGCGGTCCTGCTGCCGCAGGGCAGGTTCCAGGCACTGCTCCAGGCCACCGGCGGCGAGCGCACGTCGATCCTCAAGGGAATCTTCCGGCTCGATCTGCTGGAGCGGGTGCGGGAGTCGGCGACCGCGTGCACCGTGCGCATCGAGCCTCGGCTCACCGAGCTCCGACTCCGTCGCTCGAAGCTGTTCGACGATCCGAGAGCCGTCGCGGAGGCGGCGGAGCGAGGACGCGTCGAGGCCGAGCGCGAGCAGGCTCGTCTCTCCGCTGCGGCGGCCGAGGTGCGCACCGCGACGTCGACCGCCGACGATCTTCGTCGCGGTGCTGTAGCGCTCGACAAGGCGGCGCAGGCGGCGAAGGAGCACGACCCTGCGCCGAGAATCGTCGAGCTTCGAGCGCTGATCGAGCGGGAGGAAGAGCTCGCGACCCGTCGGACCACGCTCACCGCCCGGCAGGTCGAGCTCGAGGGTGAGCGGGGAGATCTGGCCACGCGTGTCCGCGACGCCGAGGCGTCGGGACATGGCTACGAGGCGCTGCTCGGCGCCACCCGCACGCTCGACGAACTGGTCCAGTGGATGGCCCGCGCCGAGCGCGAGGTCGCCGCCGTCGAGAGCGATCGACGCGAGGTCGCCGCGCGGGCCGAGCGGCTGGAGTCGCTTCGCCGCGAGCTGGCTGCGCTCGACGAGAGTCTGGTCGCGTCGAGGAGCGAGGTCGAGACCGCGCGCGCCGAGCGCGAGCGAGCGTTGAAGGAGCTCGAGGACGGGAGGCAGCGTCTGGCGGCGGCGCGAACGGCGGCGGGACTGGTGTCGGAGCGCAAGGAAGCGCTGGCCGCGCGCGAGCGCGAGCACGCGCGCGCCGCCAAGGAGCTCGAGGGCGCGAGGCGCGCGGCGGTGGCCACCGGCAAGACGCTTCGTGTCGCCGAGGACGCGGTCGCTTCGGCGCAGCGCCGCCACGCCGCGGTCCATGCCGCCGCCGGCGTCGGCCCCGGAGATCCCTGCCCGGTGTGCGACCGCAAGCTGCCGCCGCGCTGGAAGGCGCCGGCGGCGGCGGATCACGCGCGGGCGGAGTCGGCGGCGAAGAAGGCGCAGGTCGAGGAGCGCGCCGCTCGCGAGCAGGTCGCCAAGCTCGAGACCAGCGCCGCAGGTCTCGAGCGGCGCGTGACCGAGGATCACTCCGCGCTCGAGACTGCGCGGACGAAGCTCGAAGACACGGTCGCGCTCTTGCGCCAGATCGCGGGGAAGAGCGCCAGCGCCGCCGGGGAAGGGGATGCGCCGCTGCGCGCGTTGTCGCAGCGTGCGGCCGCGTCTTCGGCCAGGCTCGAAGAAGCCCAGCGCCAGCGCGAGAAGGAGGAGCGCAGCCGCAGCGAGCGTCACGGCGTGGTCGAGCGCCTCGGCGCCGAAGTGAAGGCGAAGCGCGAGCAGGTCGACGGGGCGCAGACCCGCCTCGAGCGCGAACGCAAGGAGCGGTTGGCGCAGCTCGCGAAGCTGCCGTCGTCGGTGCGCGCCGCGGAGCTCGAGGCGATCGCGCTCGCCGCAGCGCTCGAGCGTGCCGGTAAGGCTCTCGACGTGGCCAAGAACACGAGAGCGCGGCAGGAGAAGCTCGCCACCGAGCTCCAGACCGTCCAGCGCGAGCTACGTCAGGTCGACGAGCTGCTCCACAACGAGATCAGGCGCCCGACCGTTGCCGCCGCCCGCACTCTGGATCAGCTCCGACACGCGCTCGACGCCCTGGCGGGCGAGGTCGAGGGCGAGGCGCCGCCGCGGAGCGACGCCGAGGCCCCGGCCGAGGTGGCCGCCTGGGCGCGCGAGCTCGGCGAATCCCGCGATCGCCTGCTCCGCGGCGTCGCCGCTCGCGCCAAGCAGGTGGAGCAGAAGCTCGCCGCGGCCGAGAAGGCCGCACGCGACGCGCTCTCGCGCGCCGGCCACCCGAGCGCGGAAGCCCTGACCGAGCGAGCCACCGAAGTCGCGGTCACGTTGCGCCGCGCGACCGAAGACGTCGCGACCGCTCGTCGTCAGATCGTCGTCGCGGCCGAGCTCGATCGCCGCATCGCGGTCGGCGCTCCCTTGGTGGAATCGTTGCGCGAGCTGGCGCGACTTCTCACCGACGGCAAGTTCATCGCCCATGTCGTCGAGAGGAAGCAGCGGAGCCTGCTCGTCGTCGCCTCGGCGCTACTCGGCGAGATGACCCGAAATCGCTACGGCTTCTCCGAAGACTTCCAGGTGGTCGACCGCCTCGCCGGCGAGCCGCGCAGCGTCATGACGCTCTCGGGCGGAGAAAGCTTCCTCGCCAGCCTGGCTCTGGCGCTGGCGCTGGTCGAGCTCGCCGGCCGTGAGGGCGGTCGCCTCGACGCTCTTTTTCTCGATGAAGGTTTCGGGTCGCTCGACGCCAGTGCCCTGGCCGAAGCGCTCGAGGCGCTCGGCGAGCAGGCAGCCAAGGGCCGCATGGTGGCCGTGATCAGCCACCTGCGAGCGGTGGCAGAGAACATTGACAAAGTGCTCTTCGTCAGTCCGACCCCCGCCGGAAGCCACGCTACTTGGCTCTCGGAGTCCGATCGCGAGAGGCTGGTGGAGCACGAGGCGATGGGACTTCTGGGCTGATCCGCCGGATGGTGAGTCGGCCCTCCCTCTCCTCATCTCACAGAAAATGCAGCGGTTGGTGATGTGCCCCGGCGGCATGAGCCTTTCACCTGAGGCACGTTCCGGGAAACACCTGCTTTGCTCGCACCCCCGCTGGGGTGGAACCTGTGCCTCCCGGGACCGGCTCGGGGGCAAACCGTGGGGTGGCGTGGGTGGCGAGAGTCGACGCTGGTTTCAGGCGATGGGAGGGTGGCCCCAGCACCCGCAGTGGCGGAATAAACCAGGGTCTCCGGTTGTCTACACTTACGTGCGCGGCCGGCGCTAGAAACGCGGGCCCCACCCCAGCGACAACGGAAGCCGCAACACCGATCTGGACGCCGCCGGCACCGTTCGGCGTCCGTGGAGGCATTCACCCCGAATGGATCATCACAGCACCAGGACCCTGACCCGGGACGGCTTCGAGGTCGAGAGCCTCGGCGACGTCCTGGTGGAAGCAGCAGACACCGACGTCGCTCAAGAGTCCCGCGAAGACGAGCTCAATACCATCGACCTCTATTACCGGCAGGCGGCCCGGGTGCCGCTGCTGGACCGAGAGGGCGAGGTCGCGATCTCGCGCCGGATCGAGGTGGCGGATCGCGTTCTGCACGGCGCACTGGCGTCGCGGCCGGCGCTGGTGCGGCGGCTGGTGGCGCTTGCGCGCAAGCCCGGGCTTCATGCTCCGGGTGCCGCGTTCGAGGCTGACCCGGCGCGCGGGCTGCCCGACGCGGCTCGTGAGGCGGTCATTGCCGACGTCGCGGTCTACCGCGAGATCGGCCGTCTCGCTCGCCGTCACGAGCAGCTCGAAAAGCGTCGCGAGCGCGCGACGGCGGCGCGCGCGCCCGAGCTCGCCATGGAGCTCGACCGCATCGAAGCGGAGATCGCAGCGACCGTGCGCGAGCTCAACGACGCGGTGGGGCCGGCGCGCGTTCTGCTCGAGCTCGAGCAGGACTGGAAGCGCCTGCTGCGCTCCCTCCATCGCGCGGAGAAGGCGCTCGAGGGAGAGCGCCGCAAGGAAGCGCGGGCCAAGAAGCGCGCCGCGATCGCCGAGGTGCGCACCCGCATCGAGGACAACGAGACCCGGCACGGAGCGGGCGCCGACGAAGTGGCGCGGATGGCCGCGGTCGTGCGCGCCTCCAACCGCGATCGCGCGCGGGCCAAGGACGAGCTCACGGTGGCGAACCTGCGTCTGGTGATCTCGATCGCCAAGAAGCATCGCAACCGCGGTCTGTCGCTCCAGGACCTGATTCAGGAGGGCAACCTCGGCCTGATGATCGCGGTGGAGAAGTTCGAATACCGCCGCGGATTCAAGTTCTCGACCTACGCCACCTGGTGGATCAGGCAGGCGATCGGTCGCGCGCTCGCCAACCAGGCGCGGACGATCCGCGTGCCGGTGCACGTGGTCGAACGGCTCAACAAGATCTCCCGCGCGCGACGCACGCTGCTCTACGAGCTCAACCGCGAGCCCACCGCGGTCGAGATCGGCGAGGAGCTCGACTTGCCGACCGAGGAGGTTGAGCGCGTCCTCCAGTCGAGCGTGAGCCCGGTCTCACTCGACGTGCCCATCGGTGAGGACGAGGCGTCGTCGATCGGCGACTTCCTCGCCGACAAGGGCACGCCGACGCCGCTGCGCGACGTGGTCGAGCGCACGCTGATCGACGGAACCGGTCACCTGCTCGAAGGCCTCTCCGAGCGCGAAGAGCTGGTGCTGCGGCTGCGCTTCGGGTTCGACGACGGTCGGGAGATGTCGCTCAAGGAGATCGGGCATCTGCTCGATCTGAGCCATGAGCGCGTGCGCCAGATCCAGATGGACGCCCTGCGCAAGCTGCGGCGCACCGACCAGGCAGTGGATCTGCGGCAGCTTCTCGAAGAGACGGTCTGAGGCGGAAGCGGCCGCGTCGAGATCGCCGGAACCGTCGTCGCTCTCTCTACGTTACGATCGCATGAGCATGACTCGTGCGAATCACCTCCTCGCCATCTACATAGCTTCTGTCGCGGGCTCGGCGGTTCTCGCCGCCGAGCCCCACCGTGACGCCTGGGCGCAGTGGCGCGGCCCGGGCGGCTCCGGCATTGCCGCTCCCGCCGACGTCCCGCTCGAGTGGGACGCCACCACCAGCCGCAACATCCAGTGGAAGACCGAGATCGAAGGCCGCGGCCACTCGTCGCCAGTGGTCTGGGGCGACCGCGTCTTCCTCACCACCGCGATCGAGGGCGAGGTCATCGCCGGCGCCAAGGCGCCGCCTCACATGATGGAGGGTGAGGAGTTCAAGCACCCGGACGCTCTGGGCGCCGATCGCCGGCACACGCTGAAGGTGATCGCGATCGATCGCGGCACTGGAGCCGTCGCCTGGTCGAAGGTCGCCTACGACGGAGCGATGTACGACGACCGGCACAAGGCGAGCTCGTTCGCCTCGCCGACCGTAGCGACCGACGGCGAGCGCGTCTTCGCCTACTTCGGATCGCCCGGGCTCTACGTCTACGATCTCGCCGGCAATCAGCTCTGGACGCGCGACGTCGGCGACATCAAGACCATCGGCATGGGCGTCGGCACCTCGCCGGTGTTGTCGGCGGGCCGCGTCTTCATCCAGGCCGACGAGGACGAAGGCAAGGAGTCGTTCCTGGTCGCCCTCGACGCCAGGGACGGCAAGGAGTCGTGGCGCGTCAAACGTCCGATCCAGGCGAGCTGGACGACGCCGGTGGTGGTCGCGGACCCGGCCGGAGTCGAGCAGCTCATCACCGCGGGGAACGAGCAGATCATCGCGTACGACCCGGCGAGCGGCCGCGAGCTGTGGAAGGTCGACGGCCTGGCCTCGAACGCGATCCACGTGCCGCTCCACGCCGACGGCATGGTGTTCGTGACCGCGGGCTACCCCGACAAGGTGTTGAAGGCGCTCGAGCTTCAGCCCGGGGGCAAGCCCCCCCGCGTGGCCTGGACCTACAACAAGGGCATCGCCTACGTGGCGTCCAACCTGCTCTACGAGGGCCGCGTCTACCTCACCAACGACCAGGGTGTCCTCACCTGCCTCGACGCCAAGACCGGCGAGCTGATCTACGAGGGCGGCCGCGCTCCGGCGCAGGGGTTCTACATGGCCTCGCTGGTCGCGCTCGGCGGCAAGATCCTGATGATCAACCGCGACGGCGACGGCGGCTGGGTCAAGGCCGGGCCGGTGCACGAGGTGCTGGCGCAGAACACCGTCGACGAGCCGGTGTACGCCACTCCGGCCATCGTCGGGGACCGCATCTACATTCGCGGCGAGAGGCACCTGTTCGCGATCGCCAAGACGGCGGGCTGACCGAGCCGGTGATGCGAGCCTCGGCTCGCTCGCCGGGAAGGTGGCGTAGGCGTTAATATCTCGGCGGATGATCCCGTTCGATCCGCTCCTGCCCGAAGTCATCGCCGACCCCTACCCGCACTACGCCCGCCTGCGCGCCGAGCAGCCGATCCAGTGGAACGAGCGCTACCGCACCTGGTTCGTCGCCCGCTACGACGACGCGGTGACCGCGTTCAAGGATCCGCGCCTGACCGCGGATCGGGCGGCCGCGGCCAAGTATCGCGGCCGCCGCCGGCCGGAAGGACTGCGCACGCTGGCGAGCGAGCCGCCGGAGCACACCATGGTGCGCGGCGTCTTGATGAAGGGGCTGGTCCCCGCGATCGAGAAGGTGGGGACCCGCCTCGACGCGCTGGTCGACGCCCTGCTCGGCGCGGTGGAGGAGTCGGTCGAAGGCTTCCTCGACGGCGCTCGGCTCGCGGGTGAGATCGATCTCATCCGCGACTTCGCCTACCCGCTCCCGATCACCGTCATCGCCGACATGTTCGACATCCCGGCCGATCATCGCGAGCGCTTCCAGCGCATGTCGCACGACATCGCGCGCGGCATGGATCACTTCTATTCGAGCAAGAGCGACGGCTCGAGCTACGGGCAGCTCTCGACCTATTTCGCCGATCTGGTGGAGAAGCGGCGCGCCCGTCCCGGTGACGATCTGATGAGCCAGTTCCTCGAGCCGACCGAGAACGGCGAGCAGTTGACGACTCAGGAGGCGATCGGACTTTCCACCTCCCTGCTGTTCGCCGGCCACGAGACGACGGTGAACCTGATCGGCAACGGCGTGCTCGCACTGATGCGCAATCCGCGCGAGCTCGAGCGGGTGCGCGACGAGCCGCGAGTGGGCGTCACCGCGATCGAGGAGCTGCTGCGCTACGACAGCCCGGCGCAGTTGATCGGGCGGGCTGCGCTCGACGCGCTCGAGCTCGATGGCGCGAAGATCGCGAAAGGCGACGCGGTGGCCATCCTGCTGGGGTCCGCCAACCACGACGCCGAGCACTTCGCCGATGCCGATCGCCTCGACGTGGCGCGGAAGCCGAACGCGCATCTCGCCTTCGGCCTCGGCCACCACTTCTGCGCCGGCGCCAACCTGTCTCGGTTCGAAGGACGCGCGGCCATTCCCGCCCTGCTCCGGCG
>DATAFT010000656.1:0-5531 GCA_036257295.1 Thermoanaerobaculia bacterium | reverse complement strand
CGTCCATCTCGGCGACGAACCGCCATGCCTTGGGTGCCGCCCGGAGAGCTCCGGTCTCCGACCGTCGCACCAGCTCGGGCTGCGACGTCTGCCACTCCTCGAGCAGCGCGCCTTCGACGCCGTGCCGGCGCGCCAGCGCGCGGATCGCGAGCAGGAGCGCGGTGGTGCCCTTGGTGTACGCCGCGTAGGCCATCTTGAGCGCCGAAGCGGCCGGCGCTCCAGCCGCGAGCGCGATGGCGTCGAGCGGCGAGCCCTCGAAGAGACGGGCCACAGTCGGGGCTTCGTCGCCAGCGAGGAAGAGTCGGGTGGTGCCGGCGCGGTGCGCCGGCGGCCCGATGATCCCGCCGTCGACGAAGCGGGCGCCGGCGTCTTCGATCGTGCGCGCGATCGCGGTCGCGGTGTCGGGGGAGACTGCGTTGGCGTCGACGTAGAGACCGCTGAAACCGGTGTCGGCGACCTTCCCGGCCAGCTCGAGTGCCGCGTGCGGCGGGCACACCGCCATGACCACTTCGCTCTGCTCGAGAACGGAGCTCAGATCGCCGGCGTCGACCAGCCCGCTCTCGAGCGCGCGCCGGCGCGTCGCTTCGCTGCGCCCGCGCGACGCCCACAGCACTTCGGTCTGGCAGCGCGCGGCGGCGCCGATGCTGGCGCCCATCTCGCCGGGATGGAGGAGCCCGAGCGTCACGACGCGCGCTTCTCTTGGGTCATGGGCGCAGGTAGTCTACCCGGCGGCTACGAATGGTGTTTACCATTCGCCGCCGGGATGATTTTGGGCGCCGAGGACGGCGCGGCGGCTACGAATGGTGTTTACCATTCGCCGCCGGGATGATTTTGGCGCCGAGGACGGCGCGCGGCGGCGAAGGAGGGATGAGCGATGGGGAAGCAGAGAGTTTCGAAGCTCGATCGATCGGTCGCGGGCAAGGTCGTGCTGATCACCGGAGCGGCGAGCGGCATGGGCCGCGCCACCGCTTTCGTCTTCGCCGACGAAGGAGCGAAGGTCGCGGTCACCGACGTGCGCGCCGAGGGCGCCGAGGCGGTCGCCGCCGAGATCACGAGTGCGGGCGGCGAAGCGGCAGCGTGGAAGCTCGACGTCGCCAACGGTGAGGAAGTGAAGCGCGTGATAGACGCCACCGCCGACCGCTTCGGCGGCCTCGACATCCTCATCAACAACGCCGGCATCGCGTTGATCGCCCCGATCGACGCCGAGGACTACGAGGCGCGGTGGGCGCGGTCGATCGACGTGCTACTGACCGCGCACATCCGCACCATCCGAGCGGCGCTTCCCTACCTGCGCAAGTCGAGCTCGCCGCGGATCGTCAACATCGCGTCGACCGAAGGGCTGGGCGCCACCGCGCGCAACAGCCCCTACAACGCGGCCAAGACCGGCGTCATCGGCCTCACGCGCGGCCTCGCCGTCGAGCTCGGACGCGAGGGCATCACCGTCAACTGCATCTGCCCCGGACCGATCCGCACCGGCATGACCGAGTCGATCCCCGAGGAGCAGAAGGAAGAGTACGCGCGCCGGCGCACCGCGCTGCGGCGCTACGGCGATCCCGAGGAGGTGGCGCAGATGACGCTGTCGCTGTGCTTGCCGGCGGCGTCGTTCTGCACCGGCGTCACGTTGCAGGTCGACGGCGGCCTCACGATCCGGCGCGCGTGACCAGTTCGGGGCGACCCGACCACTCCCACGCCAGGGTCGTTCTCGACACGCCGAGCAGTAGGCCGTGGAGCGCCGACGGATGGACCCACAGGCCGTCGCGTTCGCCTTCCTGTGACTGTCCACGCGGTGTCCAGCGCGCGCCGGCGCCGTCGAGGCGTCGGGTCAGCGCCTCGAGATCGTGGGTCTCGACGTAGGCCATGTACAGGGAGTCGCCGCGCCGCACCACCCAGCGGCCCATCGCGCTCTTCGAGTCGGTCACCTGCGACAGCTCGATGCGATCGAGGCGCGCGGGAGGATCGAACAAAGTGAGGGTGCCGCGGTAGCCGAATCGGCGGCTCTCGATCGGCGAGAACCGACGCGGATCGAGATCGAAGACCGCGGTGTACCATGCGGCGGCGGCGCGCCAGTCGCCGATCAGCGTGATGGTCACCTCGTAGAGGAAGCTGACGGGCCCGACGCGCGGCCGCGCCACCAGCGGCGACACCACGAAGCGGGCGCCGAAGCCCGGGCTGCCTTCGAGATGCGCCTGCTCGCCCTCGCGGGTGGGAGCGAGCCCGAGGCCGCGCATCCTGGCGTCGAGCTGCTCGAAGTCGCGGGTCGCAACGCCGCCGGCGAAGAGGCCCTCACCGCGCTCGGCGAGCGCCGTCGCCGCGCGCCCGGTGCCGTCGGGCTCGAGCAGCTCGATCTCGCTCTCGCCCAGCGCCATCACGGTGCGCCGCGCCCCAAGGTACGCGCTCTCGTCCTCGCGCGTCACCTCGGCGCCGAGAATGCGCTCATACGTCGCCGCGGCCGCGGCGCGGTCGGCGACGACGATCTGCAGTCGATCGATGCGTTCGATCATCGGCTACATGTTCTCCGGGGACGCACGATACCGCGATCGCTCGGCGGTATCGCCATCGCCGCGCTGTTCTCTCTCGCGGTACGATCACCGGATGACGACTCGCGACGACGCTTCCTCCGGCGCCGCTTCCGCGCGCTCTCTGGCTTCGACGCTCGAGCGCGACCTCGAGCCGCTCGAGATCGCCGCCAACGAGGCGACGTGGGAGGCCGAGCGCACCGGCGCGGCCGAGGCGTTCGACCGCGTCGAGACGTTGCGCGCGCGCGTCATGACCCGCCTCGCCAACCGCGACGAGTTCCGCCGCGCCGGCGAGCTGCTCGGAAGCGGGGCCGAGGAGATCGCGCCGGAGCTGCGGCGGCAGGTCTTTCGCTGGCGCAACCGGCTGGCGGCCAATCAGGTGGATGCTTCGACCATCGCCCGGCTCGCCCGCGACGAGGCCGAGCTGGTGCGCCAGTACAACGGATTTCGGGCGCGTCTCGGCGACGCCACCGTCAACGACAACGAGATCGATCGCATTCTCCACGAGGAGCGATCGAGCGCCGCGGTCGAAACGGCGTGGCGCGCCTCGAAGGCGATCGCGCGCTACACCGGCGAGGACGGCGCCTCGGCGCCGGTCGCCGAACGCCTGCGCGCGCTGGTGCGGTTGCGCAACGCCGCCGCGCGGCAGATCGGCTTCGACAACGCCTACCGCGCTCATCTCGAGCTGGGTGAGATGGAGCAGGACTGGCTCTACTCGACGCTCGATCTGCTCGAGCGCGAGACGCGTCCGTTGTTCGAGGCCTGGAAGAGCGGTCTCGATCGCGAGCTGGCGCAGCGCTTCGGCGTCGCCACCTCCGAGCTGCGGCCCTGGCACTACCGCGATCGCTTCTTTCAGCTGCCGCCTCCCGAGGGAGACCAGGCCGAGCTCGACCCCGTGCTCGAGGGCAAGGACATCGTGGCGCTCGCGGTCCGCAGCTTCGACGACCTCGGGTTCGACATCCGCCCGATCGTCGAGCGCAGCGACCTCTTCCCCGGCGATCCCGTGACCTCGCGCAAGTGCCAGCACGCGTTCTGCCTCTCGGTCGACGCGCCGCGCGACGTGCGGGTGCTCTGCAACATCACCACCGACCAGCGCTGGATGGGCACCACGCTGCACGAGTTCGGGCACGGGATCTACGGCAGCTCGCTCGATCCCGGGCTGCCGTTCGTGCTCCGCGACGACCCCCACACCTTGTGCAACGAGGCGATCGCGCTCCTGATGGAGCGCCATCTGCTCGATGCCGGCTGGCTCGAGCGGGTGCTCGGGCTCGACTCCGGCGCGGCACGCGCGACCGCCGCCAGCGGCCGGCGCCGCCTGGCCATCCGCCACCTGGTGTTCACGCGCTGGGTGCTGGTGATGTGCCACTTCGAGCGGGCGCTCTACGAGAATCCCGATCGCGACGATCTCGGCGTCCTGTGGTGGGACCTGGTCGAGCGTTTCCAGCAGGTGCGGCGGCCCGGGCCGAACCATCGCGACGACGACTGGGCGGCCAAGATCCACTTCGTGGGCCACCCGGCGTATTACCAGAACTACCTGATCGGCGAGGTGTTCGGCGCGCAGCTCGAGCGCGCGGTCGAGCGCGAGTGCCGCGGTGGGTTCCCCGGCAACCGCGACGCCGGGGCCTTCCTGCGTGAGCGCATGTTCGAGCGCGGCGCCACCCTGTCGTGGCGCGACCTCATCGCCTCGCTCTCAGGCCACCCGCTCGACCCGTCGTTCTATCTGGCGACTCTAAGTACGGTGACAGTCTACTGACGAAAAGAGTAAGGTGACTGTCCCCAACGATGCGCCATCGGATCGTCAACACCAACGGCATTCGCGTCCACTGCGTCGAGGAGGGCGACGGCCCGCTCGTGCTCCTGGTCCACGGCTTCCCCGAGTCGTGGTACTCGTGGCGGCATCAACTGCCGGCGCTGGCGGCGGCCGGCTACCGCGCGGTTGCGATCGACGTGCGCGGTTACGGCAGGTCGTCTTGCCCGCCGGCCGTCGAGGACTTCCGCATGGTGAAGATGGTGGGCGACGTCGTCGGGCTGCTGCCCGCGCTCGGCGCCTCGCGCGCCTGCCTGGTCGGCCACGACTGGGGAGCGCCCATCGTCTGGAACTCGGCGCTGCTGCGACCCGATCTGTTCTGGGGTGTCGCTGGGTTGAGCGTGCCCTACACGCCGCGTGGCGAGGGGCCGCCCCTGCAAACGATGCGGCAGCGCTTCGGCCAAACCGAAGAGTTCTACGTCGACTACTTTCAACGGCCCGGCCGCGCCGAAGACGAGATCGAAGAGGACGTGCGCCGCTGGCTGCTCGGCTTCTACTGGTGCGCGTCGGGCGACGTGCCGCGGCCGGCTCCGAACATCGCGCTGATCGCGCGCGGCGCCAAGATGCGCGAGCGCTTCCAGTATCCCGACTCGCCGCCGGCCTGGCTCACCGACGACGACCTCGACTTCTACGCCGGCGAGTTCGAGCGCACCGGCTTCACCGGTGGGCTCAACCGCTACCGCAACGTCGACCGCGACTGGGAGGACCTCGCCGCGTTCGCGGGCGCGCCCATCACGGTGCCTGCCCTCTTCGTCGGTGGCGACCGCGACGGACCGACGGTCTGGGGCATGCCGTCAATCGAACGGTTCGCTCAGACGCTGCCGCGGCTGTGGCGCTCCGAGATCCTGCCCGGCTGCGGGCACTGGATCCAGCAGGAGCGGCCCGAGGAGACCAACCGCCTCCTGGTCGATTTTTTACGGGCTCAGGATCAGGTGAGCGGCGTGCGCGCCGTGACCTCGTAGCGGAAGACCTGCCCGCGCTCGATCTTGATCTTCCCTAAAGCGGCGCGGAACTCGGTCATGTGCGGCGTGCGGAAGTGGCGCTCGAGCGCCTCGCCGCTCTCCCATTCCTCGAACACGCGAATACGATTCGCGTCCTCGAAGTCGGCATAGAACGCATAGCTCTGACAGCCCGCCTCCTTGCGAGTCTCGGTCGCCATGCGCACCGCGGCGGCCACCGCCGCGTCGCGATCCGACGCTTCGACTTCG
>DATAFT010000615.1:0-2575 GCA_036257295.1 Thermoanaerobaculia bacterium | reverse complement strand
GGTGGAGCTTCGCCAGGTAGCGCTCCGCGTCGTCGCGATCGGCGAGCGGGTGGAGGTTGACGAAGAACAGCGGCAGCTCGGTCTGAACGCCGCCTTCCTGGCACACCAGATAGGGATGCTGCGCGAATGCCCTGCCGGCGGTGCCTATGAGCGGCTCGAAGGTCGGGTGCTCCAGGAACTCGCGGAACACGGTGCGGGTACGTCGGGACTCCTCGTCGCTGGCCGGATCCGTGGCGTCGGCCGCGGCGAGCGCCGCGTGGGCGCCGAGCATCTTGTTCATGCGCGCCGCTTCACCGGCGGGCGACCAGTCGGTCAGGGCGTCGTCGGCGAACGAGAGGCCGTCGGCCTCGCCGACGGAAAACAGGGCCGCGATCTCGGGGAGCTCGGCGAGCAGGCCGAGGAAGGCTTGATCGCAGTGACGGTCGAAGCTCGCGTCCTGGCGATCGGAATCGGGGGAGCACGGAGGCTGGCCGCTGGGAGTCGAAAATGGCGGCATTCAGTCGGCGAGCATGAGGTTCGGAGGTGGATCGGAGGCGGCCGGGCAGCCGGGGAGTGGCCGGGGTGGCCCCCGATGTTCTGTATACAGTATCGTACACAAAGTGACGACGCGTGGACACCGCGGTGACGCTCCGGGTCGCGACACGATCTGCGTGTGGGGCGGCGAGGAAGAGCGCTCGTTCTGGGCCGGCGCCACTCAGGTACCGGTGGTGCACAGCGTCTCGTTCGGTTACCACGACCTCGACCACTGGCGTGACGTGGCGCTCGGCCGCGCCCCCGGCCACATCTACAGCCGCAACACCAATCCCACGGTGGCGGTGTTCGAGGAGAAGCTGCGGCTGCTCGAAGGGGCGGCGGCCGCGACCAGTGCCTCCACCGGAATGGCCGCGATCTCGGCCTCTCTGCTCGCGCTGCTCGAGCGCGGCGATCGCGTGGTGTCGGTCAAGGACACCTACGGCGGCACCAACCGGCTGTTCCAGCACGACCTGCCCCGGCTCGGCATCGAGGTGGCGCTGTGCGACACCACCGACAGCGACGCCGTCCGGCGCGAGATCGCCGCCGGCTGCCGACTGCTCTATCTCGAGAGCCCGACCAATCCGACCATCAAGGTGGTCGACCTCGAGGCGTTGACCCGGGCCGGGCACGACGCCGGCGCTATGGTGATGGTCGACAACACCTTCGCCACCCCGATCAACCAGAACCCGATCGCTCTCGGCGCCGATCTGGTGGTGCACAGCGCCACCAAGTTCCTGGGCGGGCACGCCGACGCGTTGGGCGGTGTCGTATGCGGCGACGCGGCGCTGGTCGAGCGCGTGTTCCACTTCCGTGAGATCCATGGCGCGGCGCTCGATCCGATGGCCGCCTATCTGCTCCTGCGCGGCATGAAGACGCTGGCGCTGCGCGTCGAGCGCCAGAACGCCAACGCGCTCGAGATCGCGCGGTTCCTCGAAGGTCATCCGCGCGTTGCACGCGTGTTCTACCCCGGGCTCGAGTCCCATCCGCAGCACGCGATCGCGCGCCGGCAGATGCGCGGCTTCGGCGGAGTGCTCGCGTTCGAGCCCCTGGGCGGCGACCTCGACGCGGTGGGCCGCGTGCTCGGACGACTGCGCTTCGCGCACGCCGCGGCCAACCTGGGCGCGGTGGAAACCGTTGCGGGCCCGCCGTCGACCACCAGCCACGTCGAATGCACCGCGGAGGAGCGCGCCGCGATGGGGATTCCCGAGGGTCTCATCCGCTACTCGGTGGGGATCGAGGACGTCCGCGATCTGATCGCCGATCTCGAGCAGGCGCTGGCAGGACGCTGACGGGACCAATGTGTCAGCGCCTGCCAGCCGATGACATGGCGATCCCGAGCCGGCGGACCGGCTCGGTCGCCGCGGGAAGCTGACGTTGACGCCGATCGCCGTAGAAGGGGCCGCCGGCGCCCGGACCGCGATCGATGCCGCGAGCGGAGAGGTCGCAGCGAGAGCGGCCTCGACGAGCGATCGACTCCCGCGCTCGCGGCTGGTCGCCTACTCCACCGCGGCGCTCGCGATCGACATGGTGGTGGTGCCGATCACCGCTGTGCTTCCCGCGTTCTACGCCAAGCACACCGCGGCTTCGTTGAGCGCCATCGGCGTCTGGCTGGTGGTGACGATGTTCTGGGACGCGATCTCCGACCAGGTGATCGGCTACGTCTCCGACCGCACGCGGAGCCGCTTCGGCGCGCGCAAGCCGTGGATCGTCCTCGGCGCGCTCGTCACGTCGCTGTCGGTGATGTTTCTCTTCCGCCCCAGCCCCGACTCGACCGTCACCTACTTCGGGGTGTGGGCGCTGGTGTTCTACGCCGGCTGGGCGATGATGACGATCCCCTACACCGCGTGGGGTGCCGAGCTCTCCAACGACTACCGCGAGCGCTCGCGGATCGTCACCTACCGCCAGGTGGCGGGATCTCTCGGCGGCCTCCTCTTCCTGGCGGCGCCGCTCCTCCTGCCGTTCGAGTCGACCGAGATGAGCCCGCGGGTGATGTCGGTGGTGGCCTGGGCGACTCTGCTGCTCCTTCCGGCTGCGGTCGCCATCACCGTGACGCTGGTGCCGG
>DATAFT010000653.1:0-2456 GCA_036257295.1 Thermoanaerobaculia bacterium | reverse complement strand
TCGGGACCTTCGTCGTCGCTCTTGACGCCCATGACACGCGCGCCGGCAGCCGCGAGCAGGTTGATCGCTCCGCTGTAGGTAGCGTCCTCGACCAGGAAGGTGTCGCCTGGGTCGATCAGCGCGCGAGCCGCCAGGTCGAGTGCCTGCTGGCTACCCGTCGTGATCAGCACGTCGTCAGCGCGCGCCGGCACGCCGAGGCGCGCGAGGTCCTCGACGATGAGCTCGCGCAGCTTGGGCAGTCCCTCGCGCGGCGCGTAGGTCAGCGCCGCGGCGCCGCGGGAGCGCAGCACGTGATCGATGCAGCGCCGCATCGCCTGGTGCGGCAGCAGGTCGTCGCTCGGTTGCATACGCGACAGATCGATGGTGTCGCGGTGCGGCGCCGGGCGGGCCAGCGCGTCGGCGCGGCCGAGCGGCTCAGCGCGAGTCGCGCGCGAGAGCAGCGAGCCCCACGGCATGCCGGCGCGGGCCGGTGGCGCAACCGGCGCTCCTGCAGCGGGAGGCTCGTCCGCGACGAAGGTGCCGCGACCCACGATCGAGACGATGAAGCCGGTGCTCTGGAGCTCCTCGAACGCCCGGACGATGGTGTTGCGATGAGCGTCCAGCTCGCGGGCGAGCGTGCGCGTCGGAGGAAGCCTGAAACCTGGCGGAAAAGCGCCGCTACGGATGCGGTCGATCACCTGGTCGGTGATCTGTCGGTAGAGGGGCTCGCCGTTCGAAGGATTCAACCTGATTCCGGTAGGGCGGAACAATTGTCACCTCCTGCGGGCGATCATTCAGGCTTCGGCAGGCCGCCTGCAAGAGCCGCCGGCCTTGTTCATTATGGATCAAAGAGACCAATTCGGTACTACTAAGAGTACCAATCGGCGCCCGACCCGGCCGCTTCGATCGCCTGGCAGAGCAGCCTCTCGAGCGATCACGTCGGAGGTAGCACTCGGCCTTCAAGGGCCTCGAGGAAGCGCTCCGGATCGTCCGGGGTGACGATCCAGCGCACACGATCCGCCGACTCTTCGGCGGCGTGCGACCCGCGCCTGTCTTGCGGCTCGGGCGGGGCGTCGGCCTCGACCAGCACCGCGTGCTCGAGGTCGGTGGCGTGGAGATCGAACGCGCCGAGGACCCGCGACTCGTAGCTCGCGCTGGCCAAGGTGACGCCGGCGCTGGAGGTGAGTGACGCGAGATGAGCATGCTCGTCCGCGGTGAGGCGTCGCGCCGCGACGTCGGTCAGCTCGAGAGTCGCCCGCTGGCGGCGCATCTGCACCGTGAGCTGCTCCGGTTCGAGGGTGAGCCACAGCGGATCGAGATCACCGCTCATCCGCCACGCCAACAAGCAGAGGAACGCCGCGCCCGCGCACAGCAGCGCTGGTCCCCAGCGACCGCCGACCAGCATCGCGACACCGATGGCGAGCATGAGCAGGACCGCACCCAACAGCAAGCGTCTGACGCGGCGCCGCCCCGCGGCGATGGCACCGCCAGGGGTGCAACGGAAGATCGTGGGCTCGAGAGTTGGCACGATCGTCGCTGTGGTGGGTTTGGAGAGCGTGGGTTCGGAGAGCGTCATCTCGCTCCGGAAGTGAGATCAGTCACGACAGGAGGCCAACATGCTGAGAAACGCCGCCATTCGCGCGTACATCCCCGCGTCCGACGTCGCCAGAGCAAGGAAATTCTACGAGGAGAAAGTCGGCCTCGAGCCCAGGGAGGTCTATGCCGGTGGCGTGATCTACGAGTGCGGAGATACCGAGGTGTTCATGTACCCAACTGCCAACGCCGGCACCTCCAAGGCGAGCCAAGCATACTGGCAAGTCGACGACGTGGAAGCCGAAGTGGCGGATCTCGAGGCTCGTGGAGTGAAGTTCGAGCACTACGACATGCCGGGCGCTCCGATGAAGGACAACATCGCCACCGGCGGTGGCGCCAAGACGGCTTGGTTCAAGGACAGCGAGGGGGAACATCCTGGCCGTCAGTCAGCGATTGAGCCGTCGTTGAACACCGGGCGGAAGGGCGATAGTCGGCCGAGCGGCCAACCGCATATGATCGCTCGCTGAGCGCGATCGAAAAGGAGGCTCCACGATGGCCGTACGCCTCACCTGGTTCAACCTCATGCCCTGGCCGGATCTCCCGGACAACTTCCGAGAGGCATACCGCTCGGTGTGGGTCGACATTCCCAACAAGCTCTACGACCCCAAGCGCGGCCATCACCTGTACCACCAGTACATGGACCAGCTCGAGTACGCCGAGTCGCTCGGCTTCGACGGCATCGGCGTCAACGAGCACCACCAGAACGGCTACGGTCTGATGCCGTCGCCGAACATCATCGCGGCAGGCCTCGCGCGCCGCACTTCGAAGGCCGCGATCTGCGTGATCGGCAACTCGATCGCCCTCTACAACCCGCCGATCCGCGTCGCCGAAGAGTTCGCGATGCTCGACGTCATCTCGGGCGGGCGCCTGGTCGCCGGCTTCCC
>DATAFT010000509.1:0-4887 GCA_036257295.1 Thermoanaerobaculia bacterium | reverse complement strand
ATGGCCGACGTCGCCGGTACCCCTCCCGAGAGCTGGCGCGACGTGATCGCCATCAACCTGAGCTCGGTGTACAACGTCTGCCATCACGCGCTGCCGGTGATGATCGCCGGCGGCGGCGGCGCCGTCGTCAACGTGGCGAGCATCGGCGGCGTGATGGGCATGCCCGACGCGCACGCCTACACCGCCGCCAAGGGCGGAATGGTGAACCTGACGCGCTCGATGGCGGTCACCTACGGCCCGATGGGGGTCCGCACCAACTGTGTCGCGCCGGGCGGGATCGACACCAAGATGATCCGCCATCGCCTGAGCGCGGCCGGCGATCCACATCTCTCCGATGCGACCCGCTTCCAACTGTCGCCGCTGGGCCGGCTGGCGTTGCCCTCGGAGATCGCGAGCGCGTGCTTGTTCATGGCCTCGGACGAAGCGAGCTACGTCAACGGCGCGGTGCTCGTGGTCGACGGTGGCAGCACCGCTACCTGGTCATAATGCGCCGTCCTCGGCGCCAACAGCATGGCTAGCGGAGCGCATGGTAAACACCATGCGCGGAGCTAGCATGTCGTGGCGCCCCGAAGTCGACGAGATCGAGCGTCGCAAGCGTCTCGCCCAGGAGCTCGGCGGCGCCGAGGCGGTCGAGCGCCAGCACGCGAGCGGCCGGCTCACCATCCGCGAGCGCGTCGAGCGCCTGGTCGATCCGGGCAGCTTCCACGAGACCGGACCGCACGCAGGCTTCGCCGAGCTGGACGAGCAGGGCAAGACGACGTCGTTCGAGCCGGCGAACTACGTGCTCGGCGTCGGCCGCATCGACGGACGACCCTGCGTCGTCGGCGGCGAGGACTTCACGCAGCGCGGTGGGTCACCCTCGACCGCTGGATTCCGCAAGAGCGTCTACGCCGAGGAGATGGCGTGCCGGCTGCGTTTGCCGTTGGTCCGCTTCCTCGAGGGCGGAGGCGGCAGCGTGCGCGGCTCGTCCAAGCGCTCGGCTCCCGCTCCCGCCAGCGACCCGGTCTATGCCACACACCGCTTCGTCTCGATCGCGCGCGCGCTGCGCACGGCGCCGGTGGTGTCGGCGGGGCTGGGCGCGGTGGCGGGTCTGCCCGCGGCGCGGCTCGCGGCGTCGCACCTGGCGATCATGACGCGCGCCACCTCGCAGGTGTTGATCGGCGGCCCCGCGCTGGTCGAGCGCGCTCTTGGTGAGAGAAAGACCAAGGAAGAGCTCGGCGGCGCGCAGGTGCACGGCAAGAGCGGAGTGGTCGATCTGGTGGTCGAGACCGAGGATGACGTGTTCGGCGCCATTCGACGCTTCCTCTCCTACCTGCCGACGCGGGTCGGTGAGCTGGCCCCACGCGCGACCCCTTTCGCCGACGACCGGCCGGGGCGCATAGAGGAGGAGCTGCTCGAGATCGTGCCGCGCGATCGCCGCCGCCTCTACGACATGCGCCGGCTCCTCGGTCTGGTCTTCGACCTCGGATCGCTCTACGAGATGTCTCGCTTCTACGGCCGGTCGCAGATCACGGCGCTCGCGCGTCTCGACGGCTGGCCGGTCGGCGTGTTCGCCAACGACCCGAACTTCCAGGGCGGCGCGATGGGCGCCGAGGACGCGCAGAAGGTGCGCCGGTTCCTCCAGCTCTGCCAGAGGTTCCACCTCCCGATCCTGAGCTTCGTCGACGAGCCCGGGTTCATGATCGGCTCGCAGGCGGAGGCCGCCGGCACCATCCGCTACGGCGTCGAGGCGATCTGCGCCGCGGTCGAGACCACCGTGCCCTGGGCCACGGTGCACGTGCGCAAGGCGTACGGCGTCGCGTCGGCGGCGCACTTCGGTCCCGGCGGCCACGTCCTGACCTGGCCTTCGGCCGAAAGCGGCCCGCTGCCGCTCGAAGGAGGGATCGCGGTCGCGTTCAAGCGTGAGATCGCCGCGGCGCCCGATCCCGACGCCAAGCGGCGCGAGCTCGAAGAGACGTTCGCCAAGGCGCGGTCGCCCTTCCCGCGCGCCGAGTCGTTCTCCGTGCACGACCTCATCGATCCGCGCGATACCCGCCCCGAGTTGTGCCGTTGGCTCGAGCTCGCGCGGCCGCAGCTCGAGCGCGAGGCGCGACGACGATGGCTCGATCGCGACGACTGAAGGAGAGCCGGTGAATCGAGAGTGGACCCGCGACCTCGGCTTGCTCGCGCTGCGCCTTTGCGGGCTCGGCCTCGCGCTTCACGGTTGGCCCAAGCTGATCGCCCTCTCGACCGAGGGCGCCGGCGCGGGCATCGTCGCCGGCGTCGGCAGGCTGGGCTTTCCCGCGCCGTTGCTCTTCGCATGGGCGGCGGCGATCTCCGAGCTGGCGGGCGGGTTGCTGGCCGCGGTCGGCCTCTACGCGCGCGTGGCCGCGGCGTTCGCCGCCATCACCATGGCGGTCGCTGCCTTCCTGCGGCATCGCCTGGCCCACCACGTGCTGGTGTGGCTCGGTCTGATGGACACCGCGCCGGAGACGGTGAAGGGCTGGGGCGACCCCGAGCTGGCCGCGGTCTACTGCGCGGTGTTTCTCGCGATCGCGTTGATGGGGAGCGGAAGGTTCTCGGTGGATCGATTTCTGCGCCGGTCCCCCGCGCGCCGGGCGTAGCTCAATTCATCCACTGACACCCGGCGATCTCCGAGCTCTCGATTTCTCGCCATTCGCCGTCCACTTTCTCGAGCAGGTGGTTTCTGCCACCGCCGCACAGCATGCCGCAGTGGTGCGCGACGTACACCATCGCCCGCTTCTTGGCGGCATCGAACCCGACCGCAGAGAGCTCCGTGTAGCCGTTCGAGCTCGGAAAGCGCTGCTAGAAGCCGGCCCATCGTAAAAAGCCTGGACCTCGATGCCGAGACCATGGCGTCGGCAGAGCGGTACGACCGAGGCGACATCACCGTCGTCGCACAGGATGAGCTGTCGCATCGGAGATACAGGAAGGACGATACCGCGGGTCGTGGTGGGACCACCTCAGATCGCGGACGCCAGCGCGCGCGTCAGCTCGGCGGCGGGGACTTCGCGCAATCGGACATCGCTCTCCCCCGCCCACAGCGGCGAAAAGTCGCCGCGGCCACCCCGCTCGGCCGCCGCTCGCAGCGGCGCGACCGCGGCGGCGGCGAGCGGGAACGCCGGCGCCGCGTCGGACATCGGGCCCAGCTCGCGCATCAATCGATTGACGATGCCGCGGGCCGGGCGTCCCGAGAACAGGTTGGTCAACGCGGTCACCCGGCCAGCGGCGTCACCGGCGAGTGCCGCGCGGTGCACGGCGCTGGTGGTGGCCTCGGGGCAGAGGAGGTAAGCCGTTCCCACCATCGCGGCCGACGCCCCGAGCGCGAGCACGGCCGTCACTTCAGCCGCCTCCGCGATCCCGCCCGCGGCGATCACGGGCACCTTCACCGCGCCGACGATCTGCGATACCAGGTCGCGCGTGGTGGGCTGGAGCATCAGATCGTCGGACAGGAAGTGCCCGCGATGGCCGCCGGCCTCGATCCCCTGCGCCACGATCGCATCGACTCCGCGCGCCTCGAGCCAACGCGCTTCGTCGACCGTCGTCGCCGTCGCCAGCACCGTCGCGTCCCACCGCTCGACGCGCGCCAACAAGTGCTGCGACGGCAAACCGAAGTGAAAGCTCACCACTCGGGGCTCGAACTCGTCGAGTACGTCGGCGGCCTCCTCCCCGAACGGCACCCGCGCGGGCGACGCGACCACCTGGCCGGGATCGAGCCCGAGCTCGACGTAGTACGGCGCGAGCAGCTCGCGCCAGCGCCGCTCCCGCTCGGCGTCAGGCGTGGGCGGCGCATGGCTGAAGAAATTGACGGCGTAAGGCCCGGCAGTGCCCGCTCGCATCGCGGCGAGCTCGCGTCGCATCGCGGCCGGATCGAGCATCGCGCACGGCAACGCGCCCAGGCCGCCGGCGTTGCACACCGCGATCGCGAGCGCGCTCCCCTGGGCCCCCGCCATCGGCCCCTGGAAGATCGGCAGCTCGATGCCGAACCGGCTCTCAGTCGTTGGAGCGGATCTCCATGCTCCTCACCAATCCATCCTCGATGCGATAGACGTGCTGCACGACGTCGTCGCGCAGCAACTGGCCGGCGTGATCGCGCACGACCTGACGCACGTCGACCACGATCCGTCCGTCCGGCGCGGCGGCGAACGCTATCGGCTCGACAGTGGGGTCGATCGCTGCCCATTGCCTGGTCCAGTAGTCGCGGACCGCGTCTTGGCCGCGAACGACTCCGCCTTCCCAGCCGTTCGGCCACTCGACGTCGGCGTGCATGCCGGCCAGCGCGCCGTCGATGTCGCGCGCGTTGAACGCTGTGTAGGCGCGCTCGAGCAGGCGTCGTTCGGCGTCCATCAGGTGCCCCTCGAGAGCGTGCGGATCCGCGCCGCGGAATATACCGAGACGCAGAACGGCACCAGGTAGGTGAGGCCGACCTTCCACCACACCACGTCGCCCCATTGCAATGCCATCAACCGATCGCCCTGATTGATCGCGTTGAGGACGGTGCCCACCACCGCCGCCACCCGGAGCCCACCGACCAGGATCGATCGATCGCGAACCGCGGCGAAGAACGACCGCGGCTCGCTATCGAGAGTGTCCACTAGTCGAGATCGCTAGTCTCGGAACGGCCGCATCTCGAGCTTCGCGACCGTCTCCATGTGCACCTCGTCGGGACCGTCGGCGATGCGCAGCGTGCGCGCGCCCACCCAGGCGGCGGCCAGGAACGTGTCCTGCGACACGCCGGCGCCGCCGTGCGCCTGGATGGCGCGATCGAGCACGTTGAGCAGCATGTTGGGCGCGATCACCTTGATCATCGCGATCTCGCGGCGCGCCTCCTTGTTGCCCACGGTGTCCATCATGTGCGCCGCCTTGAGCACCACCAGGCGGGCCTGC